>JBIOHE010000033.1:0-21520 GCA_044448725.1 Sphingobacteriales bacterium
ATTATGTTCTCCTTTTTTTAAGAAATCATATTTAGGTTGTATGAAAATCTTTTCCGCTGAAGCCGATAAAAAACAAAAATTAATAAGTCGTACCAAAGATGATTTCCCTATACCATTTATACCTTTAGCCTCTTTATCGCCCGAATATTTGCCCAAAACAATATTTATTCCCGGTTCGAAGGAGATGTCTTTTACCAATAAATTAGTTTCCGAATAAAGTCTTACTAACATCTCCTAAAATAACTCTGTTTGTACTTGTAAATTGTTTTTCTTGTTAAGCTTTAAAAGTTTTACCCGGTATTCATTTCGTTCAATAATTCCAACCGCATAGAGGAACGACAAAGAATTAAGGAACATATCAGGCGTTCTTTGGTCATTAGCTTTTAAAAATTCTTCCATTACATCTTCAACCAATACAAAGTTATCCTTACGGTTTTTGGTGCTTAATATTTTTACAATATCTGCTCCTACCACCATGAGGTTTTTTCTTAAATCGCTATCTGGGTGAGCCAGTATCATGTTACTTTTCCGCTTTCGCCAATAAGGCATTGTTCAAATAAATATAACAAAACAGATGTTACATTGTGCCTGTAAACATCATCATTAGTTGCCGAATATTGGCGTAAATAATTATCTGTTATGATTTTTAATCTTTCTTTAAAGCTACCATTAGCATTCTTATAGTCATTTCGTATCCTTGATTTAATACGATCCTGTTCCTCATCTAAAAAGGCAGCAAATAATTTTCCAGTTTGAAATACTTCATCGATCATATCTTCAAACTCCTGCATGGCAACATTAATATCCGCCAGCTCGTAATTCAATTTGATCTTATCCTCTACTGCAAGAAGATTTTCTTTTTTAAACTGATATAGATCAGTTGGATTGGTTGTTGTTTTACTAAGTAGGTTTTCGAGTATTTCTTCTAAGTAATCCTGGCTAATTTGAGCATTAGGAATACCTAATAGTTTAGCGACTTGTCTCTTTTGAGTGCCGTTAAATTCATTTTCGATAATGCTCATTATATTATCCAACCCCCAGGGAACTGACCCCGTGTGTAATCCCGTGATAACTGTTATCGCATCGGGGCCTAATTTACCGTTAAATACAAACTGCCAATTGGAGTAAGTAGATTGCCAGTGTTTCTTATATTGTGCGTAATCCTCTTTAGCTTTTTTGGTATAGGCTTTCACATCATATTTTTGTGGCCCATAACAAGCAATAACGGTTGTAGTGTTAACAATAATGCCATCACAGCCTCTATCTTTTTTGGGCCTTGTTGGAATAAAGCCAGATGTACCATGCCTTAACAACAAAATTTCTTTGATAAATTCTTCAAAATCAAAGTCTTGTAACAGTGCAATATGGCTCTCGAAAATTTTCTTTAATCCCCCTGTCATTCAAAACAAATTTACGTTTATTAACGGCACTTGCTAAGTTTTCTTGGTTTAATTTGTCGCTTTTTGTATATAATGTAATGGGGCTTCAATTATTATAGCGAGTAGGTGTCTACCTCCACAGTCGAAAATACTCATAAAGTAATTATATCAAACAAAAAATCCCGAAACCTTCGGGATTTTTTGTTTGATATAATTGAGTTTTTACGGCCACAAATTCTCCGGATAGGCGCCGCTGGCAACCAGGTCCGAGATACATTTCTGTACTATAGGTTTATCTTCCTTATAAGTTACGCCAAACCATTTTGCATCTGTAGGGATAACTTTAAAGGATGCTTCCCCGCTTTTAATCAGCTCATCGCCGATTAACGGGATAAAAAATTCAGCTTTCGGGTTGTTTTCATTGGCTTCAACAAAGGCTTTAAACAAAGGCATGGTTTTTTCAAAAACCGCAGGCGTAAAGCCCCAAAAGTTCATGGAAACCTGTGTGTCTGAAGGTAAAGGCACCTCTACACCGTCCTCTTCATAAACCACACCGCCGTTTTTATCAAAATAAACCTTCAGGCGTTCGTTAATGGCAACCATATTCTGGTTCTCGTCAACCTCGCATACCCCGCGGGATACTGTACCATAGTCGGATAAGGTTTTATCAACCTGGTAGCCTATAATAGAGAATTTATCATCGGCAACTTCTGTATTTAAAAACTTCGCCATTTTTTGAAAAGCATCAGCGCCATAAAAGTCATCGGCGTTGATTACGCAAAAAGGCTCATGTATTTGGTTGCGGGCAGCTAATACAGCGTGGGCTGTACCCCAGGGTTTTGCGCGTTCAATTACTTTATCAATGCCAAATGGTTTAAGGTCGTAGCTTTGATAAACATAATCGGTTTCGATACGGCCTTTTAGTTTTGGTTCAAAAATAGCCTTAAATGGCTCCGCAAACTCCTCGCGGATGATAAAGCTTACTTTTCCAAAGCCTGCATTAATGGCATCGTAAATAGAGTAATCAATAATGGTTTCACCATGAGGGCCAAAGCCATCAACTTGTTTCATGCTGCCATAACGGCTGGCCATACCTGCGGCCAATATCAATAATGTAGGTTTCATATAATTTTAGGCATTGGATAATAAATGTAAATATGACATTTTATTTTGGATTAGTAAAATTTTAAAAAATATTATCGTAAAATGTTTTTAATTTAATTGGTTCAGTTATTTAATATACCTGAAATCCTGCCCTGCTTTTATGTTTAACAAAGCCTCATAAATCAGGCGGATCACATTATCCACATCTTCTTTATGTATCATTTCAACGGTAGTATGCATGTAGCGTAAAGGCAAAGAGATCAATGCCGATGGCACGCCGTCATTTGAATAAGCAAAAGCATCGGTATCCGTCCCGGTTGAGCGGGATGAAGCCTGGCGCTGGAACGGGATTTTAGCTCCTTGGGCAGATTCTATCAGCAATTTGTTCAAATTATTTTGTACTGCCGGGGCATAAGAAATTACCGGCCCCTTGCCGCAGGCCAGGTCGCCCTGGGTAATCTTGCTGATCATCGGGGTTTGGGTATCATGCGTTACATCGGTCACAATGGCCACATTCGGTTTTATATGGTGGGCTATCATTTCTGCCCCACGCAAACCGATCTCTTCCTGTACTGCGTTTACAATGTATAGGCCAAAGGGCAATTTTACTTTATTCTCTTTAAGTAAACGGGCTACTTCGGCAATCATAAATCCGCCGGCACGGTTATCCAGGGCGCGGCCAACATAATAACGGTCGTTCAGCACCATAAACTCATCTTCGTAAGTAATTACACAACCTACATGGACGCCCAGTTTCTCAACTTCTTCCTTTGTGGTACAGCCGCAATCGAGGAATATATTTTTAAGGGTTGGGGCCTCTTCTTTTTCACCTGCGCCGCGGGTATGAATAGCGGGCCAGCCAAACAGCGCTTTTACAATGCCCTTATCGGTATGGATATTCACCCTTTTTGAAGGGGCTATCTGGTGATCGGAACCGCCGTTGCGGATTACATAGATCAGTCCGTCGCTGGTGATATAATTTACAAACCACGAAATTTCATCGGCATGGGCCTCAATAACAACTTTATATTCGGCTTTTTTGTTGATGATGCCAACCGCTGTGCCATAATTGTCAACATAGTACTCATCAATATAGGGCTTTAAGTAATCAAGCCACAATTGCTGGCCTTTCCACTCGAAACCGGTAGGCGATGGGTTATTGATATATTTTTCGAAAAACGCTAAGGAAGTTTTATTTACAACAGCAATATGCTTCGGAGCATCAGGTTTTTTTTTGGCCATATCTTTTATTAAACACCTCTTTTTGAAGGCGCAGGCAAATATAAGAAAAGAGATTAGAGGTTAGTTATTGGAGATTAGTAATTGATAAAAGAAGTTTGATGTTTTGGTTTGATGTGCCTGTTTGATGTGTTAGGTTATAAATCGATAAGTTGGTGAAGCAAGTCGGCGAATTAACTCACCCGATCTACGCTTCGCTGGATCGTCCTCTCTCCCGCAAGGTGGCTGTGGCACAACTGCCATAGAGAGGGTGGAACAGCGCAGCGTAGTCCGGGTGAGTTAATTATACGAGCGACATGACCGCAAAATGCATGACGACAGGTTAAATTATATCTTTGTGCTTAACTAAAACATCGATTCAAAACTCATTGGTAATAGCTTTCCATGTTAAAATAGCCATACCGCTGTTGTCAATTCCATATATTTTTGCAATCGCTTTTACCGTAGTTCCTTTGCCTATTTTAAATGGTTTTGAATATTCATCCGCCTCAACAAAAGCGGGGGTGGCGCCGTTAGTTGTATAATAAATTTTTGCCCCGGCGGTTGGGCTTGAAATTGTAACAGTTCCGCCTTTTACACTGATAGCCGGTTTTGCAACAATGTTCACATATTTGGCAGTGCGCGCATCATTAATCACTCCTTTCCAGTTCATGCCGAAGCCAAAATCGTAGGTATGGCCGGCGGCATCGGTATAGCAAAGCATGTCGTGTGGAATATCCTCAGCTTGTAGTTCAACTGTCTGCATATTGGCCGGCATCTGGAAGGGCAACAAAGCGGATGGTTCTGCCGCACCGGTTAAAATATCCAGTATCGCCTGGTTCTGTACGCCAAAGCTGGCAACTATAGCATTGACATCCGGTTCAAACTCGGCCAATATTGCCGGTTTTGATAAATTAATGGCGACAATAACGGGCTTGCCGTTCATGGCTTTTTTTGTCTCTTCAATGGTTTTTAAGTCCTGCAGATTTGCTGCTGTTATGTTTTTTCCTTTGTATGAGCGGTTGTTTATGCCCGGTTCAACAGGATCGCCTGCGGCTATGCTGTGTTCACGCGCATCGGCAGCGGTATAGGCGCCGTATTGCAGGGTGATGGGTACATAGCCATTGCCGCCGTTTTTTAGATCATCTGCATCATATCCCGGGCCGCCGCCTGGGCTGCTTACAAATACGATGGCATAATCAGCTTTGGCGGGGTCATCCGTAACATTAAAATATTTTTTTATCATGTCGGTGTTCACCGCGTCATCCCATCTTTCTTTTGATGGCGGCCCGAAAAAACCTTTTAACGATGGGGTATATTTTTTAGGCAGGTAAACAGTTTTGCCCTTTTGCAGCGGCAGCACATTGTCCTGGTTTTTCAGCAGCACGATTGATTTCAGCTGGGCATTGTACCCGGCGGTCATAAAATCGGGGTTGCCGACTGTCTCTTTTGATTTTTGGACATCCAGGTAGGGGTTCTCAAACAAACCCACCCTGAAAATATTACGAAGCAGCCTTACAGCCGATTTCTCGAACCGGGCCCGCATAAAAGCTTCGCCATGTTCTTTTACACCCATGTTGTAGGCTTCCAGCACCGGACCGGCAGCGTTGTTGCCGCCAAACTGATCTACCCCGGCCATTAATATTTTGTAGTGGCGTTCGGCAACGGTCGCGGTTTCCATACCCCATGATTTTCCGGCAAAGGTATCCGGGGTTTTGCCTTCATCGGCAGTAACCATCCAATCGGTGCAAACCACACCGTCGAAACCATATTTATTGCGTAGCAGGTCGGTGATCAGGTATTTGCTGTAGCTGTTGCCGGCGTTGGCTGTTTTATCCCTGTTATACGAAATGGTATAATAAGGCATTACCGCCGATACCATTTTTGTTTTGCCATTTAGCTTTAAAGCGCCATCTACAAAGGGAACCAGATGCTCATCAAAATTATTGCCGGGATAAACCGCGAACTTGCCGTAAGCATAATGCGCGTCCCTGCCGCCTTCTTCGGGACCGCCGCCGGGCCAGTGTTTCATCATAGCATTTACGCTGTTATAGCCCCATCCGCCTGTAATTTCGGCGCTGCCGCTTGAGGTTTGAAAGCCATCCACATAGGCCCTTGCCATATCGGCATCCAGTTGCGGGTCCTCGCCAAAGGTGCCATTGATGCGCGCCCAGCGGGGTTCCGACCCCAAATCTATCTGAGGCGATAAGGCGGTTGCAATACCCAAAGCGCGGTATTCCTGCGCGGCAATGGAGCCGAATTGCTGTACCACAGCCGGGTCGAACGTTGCGGCAAGCCCCAGTTGATCGGGCCATTGCGATATTCTGCCGCCTGCGCCTGCTGTATATTCAAAACCGGTACTGGCGCTGTGCCGCGGGTCGGAACTGTTATTGGCGGGGATGCCAAAACCAATGCCTTCTACCAGGGCCTGCACATTGTTGTTCCATTTCGCCGCCACTTCGGGACTTTGAACAGAAGTCACCAATACATGCCTTAAATTATCTTTTATTAAAAAATCTTTTTGCTGATCGCTTACCGAGGAAGGATCAACACCGCCTTCATTAAATTTTTTCCCGTTATAGGTGCCTGCACCAAAAGGCCCGCCCGACATAGCCGGGATAGCCTGGTGTGCGCTGTACAGCATCAGACCGGCAATCTGCTCAATGCTTAGCTTTGAGGCCAGATCCTTTGCGCGCTCATCAACAGGCAGGCGCCAGTCTTCATATTTATCCAGTTTGCCGTTTTTGTTAAGGTCTTTAAACGCAAGCTCATCAACCGTTAAAATTTTTACACCCGATGCCGTTGAATAACCAAGTGTTGGCCCGCCCGGATTTTTTACCAGGACGATGCCGGAGCTATCAGCAACCGGGGTCCATTTTTGTAATGGATTGACGATGGTGCCTGTGGACATGCCGGTTAACAGCAGCATAAGGAATGAAGCGCCTGAAAGCCATAATATGGCTGGAACGCGTAATTTTTGTTTCATATTGCAGGATTTATATTGGTAAAGGGGCTTTTTGCCATTGTGTTTATTTGACACAACTAAAAGTAAAGATATACCTTCTGCATTAAAAATAGAATAGATAGGGAATAAATAAATATAGATGGAGAGGTATTTGCGGGCGATGAAAAGGCAAGTACCGAGGCATCATAGCATGGCGGCTATCTCCTGCCTGCTTATAACCTGTTCTAAAATTAGCGGCAGGTGTCATTGGCAGGCACTCGAACCATGCGCGCAAAGGCACGACGCCAATGCATTAGCGCTAATTGCAAAGTGTTCAGGCCACCCCACATGGTTCGAGTGCCTCACCATGACAGCAGCCATCAATGGCGACCTGTTTACAAGTTGTTGATTATCAATATTTTTGCAAAAAAATGGCAAACTGCCAGCCGCCAGCTACCTCTTCGTCGCTTTAAAACTCCCGTTTGGCTGTATAAAAGTAGCGTCCATTATTTTTGCTGCGCCCGGCGGGCTAAATTGCATGAAGTAACCGCTTAATACTTTTATAGCGAATTTATCATTGCCCAAAGGTATCAGTTCGTAATCAGGCTGTCCGGGAACTAATACGTATAGTGTTTTGCCATCCTTAATATAAACCTTAGCCACCATTCCGGCTAATTCGTATTCACCTACATATTTCTGCAGTTCGGCGGCGGTAACTTTTTTGGCTTCAATTTCTTTGGTAAATACTATGGGGTTTAGCCCGCCTTCCAGCTTGCCCTCCAGGCTTTCAATGTCGCCTGATAAATTCATCCTGAACTGTAATTTCAAGTCCGGCGTATCCGAAGTATCGATCCCTTCTTTCGGATCAACATCAAAAACTTCAAAAATATCAAAATTGGCATGCCGCAGCCAGAGGGTATGCGTTACTGTTTTTACGTACAGGGAATCATTCCTTACCAATAACTTCATCGTTCCGTAACCCGGATTTTTATAATTACCGGCAAAATCAGTTAGGGTATGCGTTGCAGGATGCTTTATTTCGGCCACTTTTTCTTTTTTCGCTTTATCGGCTTCCCGTTTGCCTTTATCAGCGGTTTTTTTAAGGTCACCGTTCCAGTCATGGTATTTAAGGTTAAGCAAGCGGTCTGCAATTAAATTTCTGACAATAGAAGGCACTGCCGATCCATCCTGGTTGCTCAGTACAATAATCCCTATGCTATCCGCAGGGAAAAAGCAGGTGCTGGCCGAAAATCCGTCGATATTGCCGCCATGTTCAACCCTGTAATGGCCTTTGTAGGATGTTATGCCCCAGCCAAAGCCATAATTTGCGAAATAAATACCCGGATTATCCTTGCCGGGTAAAGCGCCGTCAATAACTGCCTGCGAACTGATGGCCTCATTGCGGAAGCTTTCGGGGATAATTTCTTTGCCCTTATATTTCCCGTTGTTTATCCAGGCTGTTACCCATTTGGCCATATCATTAACGCTGCTGTTGATAGCGCCCGCTGGTTCCATGCCGTCGATATGATAATAGTCCAGTTTTTTTATAACGCTGTCCTTTTTCAAACCATAGCCGGTAGCAATGTCATCACTTTTTTGGAGTTCGGGGATACTCAGATCAGAGCGCGACATATCCAGCGGCACAAAGAATTTTTCCCGGATATTATCCTCCCAGCTTTTCCCGCTGAGGTGCGCAACAACGGCGCCCTGTGCAGCGAACATAAAATTATTGTATTGCCATTTTTGCCTTACCCCGAATGTCGGCTCCATATATTGTACGCGCATAATCAGGCTGTCGGTTGAGGGTGTATTAAAAAAATACCAGGAAAGATCGTGCCTGGGCAAACCTGTGCGGTGGCACATCATATCGCGCAGCGTGATGGTGTTATTCATCGCATCATTATAAAATTTCAATTCAGGCAAATAATTGTTAACCGGTTTATCAATATCAAGTTTGCCATCGTGCTGTAGTTTGCCAATTAATGTCGCAGTAAATGCTTTGCTGCACGAGCCGATGGCGAACAGGGTATTTGGCGTTACCGGCAATTTTCCGGCAATATCGCGGCACCCGAAACCTTTGGCATACACCACAGTATTTTTCTCAACAACAGCAACAGCGAAACCGGCGGCATGCCATGTTTTAAGCACCCGGGCACAAGCGGTATCCAAACCCTTAAAGCGCGGGTCTTCAGTCGGGGTTGATTGCTGGGCGATGCTTTGCAGCGATAATGCGCAAAGCAAAAAAGTGATAACATTCGTTTTCATTATTATTTAAGGTTGTTAAAGCAAGGTTTATAACGATAAATATAAGATTTATTTAAATAACCGCTGGAATTTAGTTTTGGGCGGCAGACTATTTCTGAAAATAAAAAAATAAAATGGTATTATTGTACGATTATGTTTTCAATAAAGCGTTTAAAACCAACCGGAATAATCCGCATACTGGATAGGGAATACAAATTTGCCCGTACATACCTTAATCAAAGAAAATTCAGAAGAATAATACCTCCCAATGTATCCGGACTAATTGAATCAGAAAATTCAAGTGATCATTGGACGCAACTGGATGTGTCCGATAAAGTTGTTCTTGATCTGGGGTGTGGTCTTTGGGATGTCAAAGATATAGAGGAATCATCACCGGTATATTTTAAAAATAAACACGCTAAAAAAATTATTGGTGTTGACCTTAATGTAAATGATATAAGCGTTTTAAAAGATTATTTTCAGGAGCATTTCAATGGTGATGGCTCTGAATTTCTTGTAAAAAAAATAACCAAGACAAATGATTTGCTGGAATTAATTACAAAATATAATATTGAAAGTATAAAATGTGATATAGAGGGTTTTGAAAAGGTAATGTTTAATATTAATAAAAACCAGATCGAAACTGTCACAAATATTTCCGTCGAATATCATGACTACGTATTATTTCTGAAATTGTTAAGCACCCTGAAAAAGTGGAATTTTAAAATAACAGACCACCGTGTTTTTACTTACGGACCACAGAATATGGGGGTTTTAACTGCGATCAAAGGATAATTTAATATCTGTTGGTGCGGGAAAAACGTTCCTGCTTTGTAATCGTCTTTCTGAGCGCTCATTCGCTATCATATTGACTATTGAATGTAAACCGTAGTTCTCAGTTCTTTTATAATGGTATCCATTTTAAATCGGGCTATTTACGCCCAAAATTTGCCGGATGGTTTAACATCATTTATCACTCCTTTTTACATGCATCCTTTGTGAAGCGGTTCAATGCTTCATTTCCTTTATATTTGATAAGCAGATAACCATAATGAGCCAGATCAGGGAAATTAAATGTCCGCATTGCGGGGAGTGGACCTTGTGGAACGGCGACGTTGATGACCGGTGCCTGTTTTGCGGCGAATTTTTGGAGCCGAAGCGTTTCTCGCGCGAGGTGGAAAAACAGGTCAACCGGGAGCTGTTAAAAGAAAATGATTATTTTTTTATAAAACCGGGCGATGGAGATCTTACCCGCTGGTTCAAAAGCATTTTAAACCAGGTACGCTGGCTGGCCTATTACGTGCAGATAGCCTTTTTTATTTTCGTTACCTTATTGCTGGTATTGTTAAGCTTAATTACCGGCTAATGAAAACATTGTTTAACCCGTGGTTTATCATTGGCTGCTTCGTATGGGTAGCAGTAATCAGCACCCGTAAACTTGGCCATCCCCTGCCTTACGTTAATGGTAATATAAACGATGCTTTTGCCATACCGGTTATTGCCAACCTTGCGCTTTGGTTTCAAAGGGTATTTATCATCAAAAGCAACTATTATGTGTTTGCGCCGCGGTATGTAATTTTTATTGTAATTTATGTGAGCCTGGTGTTTGAAGGCTTATTGCCATTATTATCAAAAAAATATACCGCCGACTGGTTAGACGTACTGCTTTATATTTTTGGAGGTTTGTTTTTTTATTTGGTGATGAATAAAGCGTTGGTGGGAGAAAGTCCGGAAGTCCGATGTCCGAAAGTCCGGAAGAGAAAACGAGGCGTATAACAGGTGCTTTGCTAAAGACTGCTATTGAACTGTAAATCCGCTGCCCTCAATTTGTACTTTATCTTTCGGTCTTTCGGACTCCCCGACTTTCGGACTCTCCTCACAGCTTATTGGCATTCAGCACCGGGTTTTGGCTGGCGTTTACCTGATAGGTATAAATAGCATTGTCTTCGTCAACTTCAACAACCCGGTAGCCTTTGTAACCGGTACCCCAGTTGCCCCCAGTGTGCGCATCAAAAAAATGCGGCAGTTTGCCGGTATAACGCACGCCATCCAGTGAATGATCGTGTCCGTGAAATACGGCTTTTACATTGGGATAGGCATGCAGCAATTCAACGGTATCCGGGCAGTCTGAAAATATCGTTGCTTCCGATTTCATCCACTGTACCGGTGCAATATGCAGAATTACAAAAACTATCTTTTTTTCTTTAAATGCCTCAAGCGAGGCTTTTATAAATGTATTATCCGGGCATACGTATGCCCCTTTGATATTGGCGGTGTTTGCAAAAATAAAGCCTGTATCGCCGTGTTCAACAGTGAACTTATCTTCATAACCAAATACATTTTTCCATATCGCAGCATCGGCAAAATCATGGTTGCCCGGTATGGTGTAATAAGGTACAGGCAGTTTATCAAAATATTGCGATTTTACTTCCGGCAGCAAATCCGGACGGTTGTGTACCAGGTCGCCGTTGATAATCACCAGATCGAGGTGGTTTTTGGCATGATCTTCACCCAGCCATTTTACAATATTGGCGGCGTTTAAAGCCGAATCGGTTCCTTCCTGCCCGTAATGCAGATCGGAAGCGAGTGCAAACCTTAACTTCAGTTTCCTTGTGGTTTGCCGTTTATAATTATTGCTTTCTGCTGCAAAAGTATCAATTGCAGGCAATAAGGTAATACCCGCCAAACCTGTTAAAGTGTTTATAATAAATTTTCTGCGATCTGACATAACTCAAATTTTTGATAAAGATAAATATCTTGATTCATATTAGTAATTTATGCGAATCAAGAGTCAAGAACCAAGAGCCAAGAAAATAGCTTAGCAAGCGTATAAACCTGCCTGCCGGCAGGCAGGTGATCAGTTTTCTGCTTTTTTTCTTGATTCTTGGCTCTGATATCTTGACTCTTGATTCGCATAATCCATAATTGCCAAACGGTTGCTATCTTAACCCCTTTTGTTTTAAATATTTTACCAAAGCAGGCGGATTATCGGTCTGCAAACCTTTTAAACCCATAGCAGTTGCCTTATCCCAAACCTGCGGGCCTTCGCCATTACCTTGTGCATCCGGCCATGCAGGCACACCTGTGGCGTTGGCAAATGCAACCATCTGGCTGTTATAATCATCATAGCTGCCGTCCAGCACATCAGGGTGGTATTCGTCTATAAACTTTCGCATAGCTCCGGTATCTTTCACACTATCGGGCAGGCTCAGCATCAGCGGCATTTGCGGAACGGTTTTACGCCAGTCGGTAAATTGTGAAGGCGCATTGATATAAACAAGCACCTGTTTTTCCATCTGGTATTGCTTCAGCATCGTATAGGTAGCTGCGGCTCCCGCATCTTTAAAATCAATATAGATATGGATTTTGTTACGGCAAAGTTTTAAAATCTGTTCAAATGTGGGAACACGGTAAGTGGCCGTATCAGGTTTATTTTTAACGCTTACCTTTAAATTTTCAATCTGTTCAAGGGTTAAATCCTTTATCAGCCCTTTGCCGTCGGTCATACGGTTTACGCTGGCGTCGTGCATACTAACAAGCTTACCGTCGCTGGTGGTACGCAGGTCAATTTCAATATAGTCAGCCTCATTTTTTATCGCCCGGGCATAAGCCTGCAAGGTGTTTTCAGGATAGATAGTATGGTCGCCCCGGTGAGCTATTACGATGAATTTATGTTTTGCTTTGGGTACAGGGTTGGGCTGATAAGCTGTATTAAAAAGCGTAAAAAGCAGGACAGGGATTATAGTTATAAATTTCATATTGTTAATAAATAATGCGAATAAAGAATCAAGAGCCAAGAATCAAGAGTCAGGATAAAAGCGAAGATCATCTCATATTTTCTTCCTGGTTCCTGGCTCTTGATTCTTGGCTCTTGACTCAAGTAAATAATATTTAATGGTCTTTCTCCTGGCTATTGCGTTCCCGGCGTTCATGGTCTTCATCATCCATATCCGGGCCTTTTTCAATTTTGCGCCAGTCAATCGTTTTATTATACCTCGACATTGCTTTTTGCGGATCGAATATCCGGGTATCGCTCCTCACAAAAGTATAAGGTGTAAAATCGGGCTTATTGGTAAAAAAGTCGGTTAAGAGGGTGCCGGTGGCATCGTACTGGTTTACATAAGGCACATTTAGTATATTGTAAATTGTTTTTAATATGGCCCCAAAATTGGCATGGGTATGGCTCACATAGCCTTTTTTTACATAAGGGCCTGCCAGCATTAAAATTGACCTGTGCGCATCAATGTGGTCAACCCCGCCCTGCGGATCATCTTCGGTTACAATAACCAGCATGTTTTTCCAGTATTTGGTGCGCGACAGGAAATGCAGTATCCGCCCCAGCGCAAGGTCGTTATCCGCCATGTACGACTGCTTCATCGGGTAGCCGTCTTTTGCCCTTTTGTCAGCAGTATGGTCATTTGGCACCTGCATGGTTATCAGGGCAGGCATTTTCTCTTTGCCGTTTATCCACATTTTGGTAAACTCGCCCTCAAACTGGTCCATCCTGAACTGGTCGGGTATATTGGTATTAAACCCAGCGTAATTATGGCTGGTACGCGGATATAAAGCCTTTTGCATCGGCACCATTACCAAATGCCCCGATCCTGTTAAAGTATCAGTCCATTCTTCACGGTTATGGGCGGTTTCATTTCCTTCGCCAAAGTTGTAGAATTCGATATGGCTGCGTTCCATCGCTTCCCATAAGCCGCCCCTTTCAGCATAGTCTTCAGGATCCATACTCCCGGTTGATCCGGGAAAACGCCGGCCCGGCGCATCCGAAAACAGTTTAGCTGTTTTACTTACGTTTGAGTTTGCTTCTACCCATTCATTGGGGATAACACCCAGCATCCAGTGATGGCCGTGAATGGATGCATCGCTGTCGCAATAATAATTGTCGGAAAATGCAAATTGCTGTGCGGCTTTGATGTGGTTAGGCGATACGTTAAGTCCCGGCAATTTCACCGCCAGGGCATCGGGCAGTGTATATTCACAATGTACACCGAACCTTGCCAGCGTGCTGTCGCCATCGGCATTTTTTAATTGCCCCAAAACCTCATCGTAAGTCCTGTTTTCTTTAGTTATGTAAACTATGTATTTAATGGGCGTAGGCGTTAAACCAGGCAGGGCTGGCAGTGGGTTTTCGGGATCGGCTGTAATTGTTTTACTTGTAAAGGTATTATCAATTACCCTGGTTGTATATTGCGCTAACTGCGCGGAACCAGGTGTTTGAAGTTTTTGAAAAAGGCCCAGCTGAATATCGCCGATATAAGTTCCCTGCGGGGGCTTTACAAACCCTTTGCCGCCGTTAGGCCCGGCGCCCAGGCCCCGGCACGACGTAATGTACAATTCTTTTTCATCAGCTGATAACCTTACCCTTGAAGGCCCCCAGCCTGTGGGGATAAGGCCTTTGGTGGTTTTTGAGGGCACATCAATAACGGCAACTGCATTAAAACCAAGCAGCGCAACATAAAGCGTTTTTTCGTCTTTACTTAAACAAATGCCAAATGGCAGCAGGCCCCGGTAGTGGTCAATTCTTTTATCAACCGTTATCGGGATATCGCCTGATAGCCTGTTATTTTTATAATCAATAATGCTGATATTGTCATTGGTTGCATTGGTAACATAAGCATACTGACTGCCAACAGCTATTGAATTCGGGCTTGCGCCGCCTGTAACCTCCGCACCTTCAATCATCTGCCCTATCTGGTAACCGGTTTTAAACTTATTGGTGATTTGGTTTGTAGCCAGGTCAATAGTAAAAACGCTCATCGCCTCGGGCGATAAAGGGCTGCCCACACCAGGGATTTTCCGGCCTTCAACAACCGTTCCTTCTATAGATTCTTTGGTATTATCGCCATAAGGATGACGGGTAATCATTATCGAATCGGCATTTTGAGGGGTTGCACCGGTAATCAGCGGGTACGAATACATCCCCACATTGGCTACAAAGGCTGTTTTTTTATCGGGACTAAGCGACAGTCCGAACGGCTGCCTTCCTGCCGGTATGGAGGCTGTAATTGCTTTTGAACTCAGGCTGATACGTACCAGCCTGAAATTACCGCGGTCCAATGCCAGCAATTCATTGCCTGCTTCGTTCAGTAAAAGATCAGATGTAAAGCTGTCTTCGTAATCTTTGCCGTTAATTTTACCGTTAAGGGATAAGGAGTCTGTACGCTGTAATTTTTCTGTATCGTAAACCATAATCGCCCCGTCATCGCCGCCGCTCAGGTAAACAGTTTTTGAATCAGGAGCAAAGGCAACGCCTAAAAACGAGCCGTCCTGAATAGGGGAAACAATTTTTTTATCGTACGAAGGCACCCTTACCGCATCCATCGACGCCAGATCAATCAGGGTAATTACACCGTTATGCAGTGTAATTGCCTTTTTGCCGTCGGGCGAAATGGATAAACCAAAGGGATCGTGCGTAATACGTACCATTTGCCCCGCCGGTGTTACATAACGGCCGCTTGGCAATACAGATATACCCTGCTGGTTAATTTTACAAAACTGGTTTACACCCGGAACCTGCAAAACAACAGCTTGCTTTTGGGCATAAGCACCTGCAACGGCGCTGAACCCTAACGTGACTGACAATAAAAATTTTCTGATCATGACAATTAATTATTAAAGTTATTTTTTTCACCGTAATATTTTCAACAAAAATAAAGGCGGGGAATTACCCCCGCCTTTATTCAAATTTAACTTATTGGTATTTTTTAAGAAATACACATTATTTAAGCAGCCACATTACACCGTTAATGTCGTCATTACCGCCATATTGGCTGGTAAGCGCAGCATTGTAGTTGGCAGTGTTGGCTGAACGCTCGCTCGACGGATATTGAAAACGCATAGCAATACGCTGACCGTTACCTGTACCTGGGCCGGTTGTAAACGTTGGAACGCCGGTCCTGCGATACTGGAAATAGGCCTCTAAACCCGAATGACGGAATAAAGCCAGGTATTTCTGCTGCAAAATCTGGGTTAAACCTGTTGCACCGGCAGTATATTTTACAGATGCCTGAGCGTAATAAGTACTCCAGTTTGTTGTGATGCTATAAGTATCATAGTTTGACAGCAATTTAACATCTGTTGAACCTGGACGATAAAAATAAGCAGTAAATGAACCGGTTAAAGGAATGCTGTAAGAAGCCATTGAAGCCTGGATACCGGCAACGTAATGGGTTTCAGCATTACCTGCCACCCAGCCACGGTTTATACCTTCGGCAATATTAAACTCTTGTTCTGCGTAACCAATCTGTATGCTTGGCTCGCCGGTATAAGTTGAATAATAACGATGGCGGTTAATGAACGAATAATCCTGTGCATTTGCATTGGAATACATGATACCGAGGTCTAAACCCGGATCAGCGCCTGCAAATGATGCAAAATCAGTTGGACTCTGGTGCAGGTCGTCAACCAAATGACGTGCAGGCTCATGGGTTACAAAAACCCGCGGGTCCTGAAAAGCAGTTAATAAGCTGATGTACGTTTGTGACCCGTTTTGCCTTGAACCGCTTTGACCAAAGTTGTCCGGGGTTTCCGGATAATAATTGGTCGGCGATACAAAAACAAATTGCAGGTTATCATCAGCGCTTGCCATCAACGGATATTTAGTTGGGTTACTGATGATGTTTGAAAACTGGCTTGCAACATTCAAATCAGCATCTGAAGTTTTTTTGCTGAGTTCCAGTAACAACCTGAGTCTGTAGGCATTTACAACTTTTTGCCATTTTGTTAAATCACCGCCAAAAAAGAAATCACCTGATAAACTATATCCGCCGGCGGCGATTAGGGTGGTTAAATCAGCATTTGCACTCTCTAACCAGGCCAATGATTGTACCATCACAGCTTTTTGGGTGTCATAAACCGGGGTAAGGTTGCCTAAACCCTGTAAAGCCTTGGTCATAGGTATATCGCCTTCTTCCAGACTCATTTTACTGAAAAAATAAGCCCTGAAAAATTTGCCGATGGCGCTATACTGGTTTACAGCCGGTGCGCCGGCTTTTGCAGCCTGCTGCTCCATAAGCAACACGTTTTTAAGTGTTGTGTAATAATTATCCCCTGAACCAAAGTTATACTGGTTATTGCCGTAGTAGTTATAGTTATAAATATAATATTGATCCCAAACCTCAGCTGTATTATCCGGAAAATCTACCATATTATACAATACACCATTCAGCAAGAGGGAGGCCGGAACGCTTGTCGGAACGTTATTGTTTATAGAGTCGGCCAGGAATGTTTTTTTACAACTGCTTACCGTCAATACCAATAGTACCGGCAGTAAATAAATTTTAAAAATCTTTTTCATGATTATTATCCAATTTTAATTAGAATGAAAGTTTAATGTTTAAGCCATAGCTGCGAACTGATGGCGACTGCAAACCAGTACTGCTGGTTGGTGAGTTACTGTACTGATCTAAATCCACATCTTTAAACTCAGGGTTTTTGTAGAAGTAAATTAAGTTACGTCCATAAATGGAAGCTGAAGCTTTTGAAATAAAAGTTCCGTTAAGCCATTTTTTAGGCAGGTCGTAATTTAAGGTTACCTCTCTGAGTTTAGCATAAGTTTTGCTCATCAGGTTAGCCTCGGTAACATTGTAATATTCACTTGCAAACTCCTGTACAAAAACTTTTGTTGCATTTGGCGCATATTGTAATGCTCCGTAGTTAAGTACTTTACCTGTATTTGAATCGTAGTTAGGGGCAACACCGTTTGATATTTGAACACCAGGGGCAACATAACTACCTGTATAATTAGCATTTGCCTGCGGCTGGCCATTTAAAGGGAAGGCCTGCCAATCCTGGTAACGTGCAGCGCCTAAAGCGCCTTCGGCTGTCAGGGCGTTTGAACCACCGCGCATAGTTTTCATGTGAACGTAATCTGACGTAACACCGCCAACTGAACCGTCAAACTGGAACCCTAAACTTAAGCTTTTGTAATGTACCTTGTTATAGAAAGACCATGTAAAATCAGGGCTCATGTGGCCTAAATTTTGACCACCAACTGACAAAGCCTCACCATTTGAACCGTAGATTATTGTTCCTGTCGGCGTCCTTACAAATGCAGAACCCCTTAATATATCAGTACGATCGCCCTTGTGATAATAAGTGTTGTAAGTTGATTGTCCCTGGGGCAATTCTAAATAAGTTTGTTTATAGGTTGAAAAATTAACCAACGCATCCCATCCAAAACCACTGAGGTCCTTTATCGGGGTGCCGCTTAAAGTAAGTTCATAACCGGTAGTTTCAGTTTTTAACGCATTTAGGTATTCGACTGTATAACCTGACGCGGAGGAAATGGCATTTGGTAAAATTTGAGGTCCGTCAATATACTGGAATGTAGTGCCGCTTAAACCTAAACGGTTTTGAAGGAATTTAATATCAAAGCCTTCTTCATAGTTTACACGGGTAAAGGGAACTATGCCGTTAGCATACAGGTTATCAGGGCCATAGCCTGCCGTTTGACTGTTGTATGGCTTGGCTGTTGCATAGGATGTATTAAGGTTGTAATTAGGGCCATTGTACGGAGATGTGTAAGTGCTTCCGTAGCCCAGCGGATTATTGAATAGGGACGCGCCTGTGCCGCCCCCAAAAGCTGTGATTGTACTAAACGGAGCTGGACCGATAGTTGGGTTTGTTTCATCACCCTTAATATTAGCATAAGAAAACCTTGCTTTTAAGAAGGAAATAAACTCAGGTAATTTGATATAATCAGAAATCACAGTAGCTGCCGATAAACTTGGATACAAATAATCAGTTGGCTGCTGGAAAGCTGATGAATACTCATTACGTATGGTACCTGATAAAGTAGCATATTTCCCGAATGAAGCATCTAATGAGGCAAATTCGCTTAACTGCAATTGTGCGGCATTAAAGCTTGTGGACTGTATAGCATTTTTTGAGTTACTGAAAGAATAAACTCCCGGTACATTCAAATAATCTGTTGAAGTCCAGCTCGAATTATATTTAAAGCTGCGTAAGTTGGTACCAACCAAACCTGATAAATTTAAAAAGTTCTTAATGGTATAGTTATAGTTTAAAGTTAACAGGGTGTTATTATCAAACGAGTTGCGGCGGTCTTCACGGTAATCGCCCTGGTTCCCTTCACGTCCGTAAGGGTGTGCCGAAAATGGCATATCCTCTGTGCGCAATAAATCGTAAGTGCTTATTTGTGATTTTAAACTAACATTCAGGTTATTGTCAATTTTGTAGTTACCGGCTAAATAACCGTAAGTGTCGTTTTTGTAATGTCCTCTGGTCCAAACCGAAGTTAAGAAATATGGGTTATGGTAACGTGTATATTCTTCAAAATTTGATTGAACGCCAACTTTACCGGGCTGCCATATTGCCTTGATATCAGGAGCGTTTACGTTCCAGTCAGCGCCTGTCCAGATAGCCATATTATAGATAATAGAGTTAGGGCCGTACTGAACATCCGGAAAATCATCAGTGGTCTGACGGTTAAAATCAACGCTTGCTTCAAATTTTAAGCGGGAAGTAGCATTAAATGAAGCGTAAACGTTGGCGTTTGCTATATCAAGGTATTGAGATGGGATATAGCTGTTTTGATGCTCTTGTGAGGCCGAAAACCTGATGTTGTAGTTATCGCCGTTAGCAGTTAAGGCTACGTTGTTATTTGTTTGAAAACCTGTTTGCAAAAAGTTGGCTAAGTTATTAGCGCCGCGTGCAGTCCATGGTGTTCCCTGGCGTACACCGTTAACAACAGGACTGTCATATTGCGGGATCGATTGTCCTGCAAAGTAAGGTCCCCAAACATCATAGTCGCTGTCCACACCGCCTGGTGCGCCGCCTTTACCGTCAACAAATACGTAAAAGGTGTTTTCACCTGGTCCAAATGAATTCTGGATACGCGGAAAAGCAGTAAATCCTTTATTGATAACTGTACTGCTGTTTATGTCAACTGTAATACCTTTTTTGTTTTTGTCGCCTTTTTTAGTGGTGATGATTATAGCGCCGAATTGTGCGCGGCTTCCGTATAACGCAGCAGCAGCAGGGCCCTTTAATACTGTATAAGTTTCAATATCGTCGGGACTAAGGTCAAAAGTATCCGAGTTAAAAGGCAAACCGTCTATAATATACAACGAAACGGTGTTACCACGGATAGTTACGTTTGGAACGCCTAAAATCTCGGAAGTGGCGCCAATTTGTAAACCTGCTACTTTACCTATTAAACCATTGATAGGGTTAGGGTCGCGGGCGGTAGTTAAATCCTCACCATTTACTGATTGGGTTGCATAACCAATGCGGCGGGTTTCTTTTTTAACACCAAGAGCTGTTACTACCACTTCGTTCAGTGATTTGCTGTTGGTTTTCAGGGTAACGTCAATTACAGCATCACCGTCAACTTTGATACTCTGTGTATCATAACCAATAAAACTGAAAGTAATTGTTTGCCCTTTGTTTGCCGAAATAACGTAATGGCCATTGACATCGGTAATACCACCTTGTTTAGAGCCTGTGACTCTAATGTTTACGCCCGGAACGGGCTGGTGGGTTTCATCAGTAACTGTGCCTGAAATTTTGCTTTGGGCCAATAAAATAGCTGGCGCAAAACAGAATAACATCACCGTTACAACGGTTCTGAGTTTGGTGTAAATCTGTTTCATTTTTTTAATTTTAATAATAAAAGAATTGAGCATTTCATACAGCAATGCTAAACTTTGTTTATTATTACTAAACTAAAATTAGATTAAGCAATGTTTAAGATTGAGTGTAGTGAATGTTAACCGGGGAGATTTCTGTAATAGAAAAGTTACAAATAGATGATAGCGGCTTAATATTGAGTTTAGAAACGGCGACAGCCGGAAAGGAGGGGAACATGAAAACGCCGCCAAATTTAGCGCGGCGTTTTTAATTGAGGCAGGTCGTCAACAGGGAGCTGAACGGGTTGGATGCTTTTTTTAAGCTTCCAGTATCCGCCTTAAATAGTTGATTTGCCCTAAATGGTAGGTAAAGTGACCGTAAAACGTAGTGAGGTACCAGGCGGTGCTTTTTTGCCCGAACATTTCGAGCGGGTAGGTTTCGTCTAATTTCGACTGACTGATCCCTGTTAAACTTGTTTTAACCACTTCAATCGTACTTTCAATATCGGCCACCAGTTTTTCACGGGACACGCCGGTCAATGAAAACTCCTGTTCGCGGTTGCGCACATAGCCGGTACCGCCAATTTGTGTGCCAATGGTATAATTCAAGTTACCGAGCAGGTGCAAAACAAGCGTGCCTGCCGGATTAGTAATGCCTTCGGCCTTGCGCCAGATGTTTTCTTCGGTTTTAAAGTTATCTATTTCGTCGCGCAGTTTTAAAAGTTCGCGTTCATAAAGCTCTGCTAAATAGTTTTCCATAACAATCGGGTTGTTTTTATGATGACGCAAGTTAATAAGTGCAAAGTTAACGGTATGTAAATTTTTGGCAATTGATAAATTATCCTGCAAACCGTTAATGCTCCACAGAGCATCCAGGTTAAAAGTTTAAGAACGAACAGTAGGGGCTACCCTTGTGGTCGCCCCTTGTGGTCGCCCCTTGTGGTCGCCCCTTGCCGTCACCGCTCGTGGTCGCCCCGAACGTTGGAATTAAATAACTTTCGGAAATTATAAGGATGTAAATTTTAAAC
>JBIOHE010000034.1:0-21423 GCA_044448725.1 Sphingobacteriales bacterium
GTATATATTAACTTTTGTATCCCTAAACATAATAATACATCATCTAATTTTACCCATCGGAATCAATAAACCTGAGTCTGTTAAAAAATATTAGCGGTAATTAAAAAGGGGCTTTCAAAAGAGGCCTTTGGCAACCTGTTTTTTATATGAACCCTGATTTTATTGACAAGGCGATTAATTTCGCTGCCAAAAAATGCTGTTAACTAATTAATAAACCAACCCTATATTCATGCTAAAAATTAATCCCATGCCAAAGTCTGTTGTATTTAAAATTACAACCATCCTGCTATTGTTTATTATGTCAAGCATATCGGTGGCTAACGCCTCTGTTATCAGTTATAAAAAAGAGTCCGGCGGATTGCTATTTACCCTGGATAAGGGCCTGATGCGGGTGACCGTTTGCAGGGCCGACATCATCGAAGTAAAATATACCATCTTCAATACTTTTTCCGGAAAGCCCTCCCTTGTGGTAAACAATAAATGGAATTATCCTGCTTTTAATCTTACAGAAAATAAAAATGAGTTTATAATTACTACGTCCCGGTTAAGGGTGCTGGTAAATAAAGCCACCAATGCTATAACTTATACCGACCTGAGCGGGAAAGAGATCACATCCGAAGATCAAAAGGATAATAAAACCATCACCCCGGCAACTATAGCGGGTATCAGCACTTATAATGTAAGCACACAATTTAATTCACCTGCAAACGAGGCGCTTTATGGCCTTGGCTGCCACCCCCAGGATTCGCTTTCTATCAATTACAAGGGCCGCAACCAGGACCTTGCTATCCGTTACATGACCGGCGCTATACCTGTGCTATTGTCAACCAGGGGCTACGGACTGTTATGGGACAACTATTCGGCCTCCAATTTTTATGGCGCCGAAGCAGGTAACACCAAATTCAAATATGTTTCGGAAAGTGGTAAGCAAGCAGATTATTATTTTTTCTACGGTCCCGGTTTCGACCAGATCATCAACCTCTACCGGATAGCAACCGGCAAAGCCCCGATGTTTGCCAAATGGGCATTCGGCCTGTTCCAGTCGCAGGACAGGTACATGAGCCAGGATGAAGTGTTGTCGGTTAAGGATAATTACCGTAATAACCATATACCCGTTGATGTTATTGTGCAGGACTGGTATTACTGGGACCCATTCCCAATTGGCGTGCATGTAATGAACCCTGCCCGCTACCCCGATCCTAAAAAGATGGTGGACGAACTGCATAAGGCTAATATCCATGGTATGATCTCGATCTGGCCTGTATTTGGTAAAGGCACCAAAGATTTTGACGCTTTGCAAAAAACAGGCGGCCTTACCGATATTACCTGGGACAACATAGTAACCCATACTTTTGATAATTATTATGACGCTCACAGTCCAAAAGCCCGCGAATTGTACTGGGAGCAGGCCCGCGATAGTTTGATAAAACGTTATGGCTGGGATGCCTGGTGGGTTGACCAATGCGAACCTGATAATGGTGCATTGCTTGACGAACGCCGCAAAAGCAATTTCTGGACAGGCAAAGGCATTGATTATTTTAACACCTTTTCACTGGAGCATTCCAAAGGTATTTACCAGGGATGGCGAAGGGATATTCCGGGCAAGCGCGCTTTCTTTTTAATACGGCAATCGTTCGCCGGCGAGCAGCGTAATGCAGCTACTTTATGGTCGTCTGATATTTCATGCACATTCGCAGCATTTAAAAGCCAGGTGCCGCAAGGTATCAATGCCTGCGCATCGGGTATCCCGTACTGGACATCTGATATCGGCGGTTATCATGATCACTGGAAAGCGCCAAATTGGTCGGCGCCTGATTTCAGGGAGCTGTTTACCCGTTGGTTTCAGTTCGGCACGTTTTGTCCTGTAATGCGTATCCACGGCAAAGGCGAACGTGCTTTGTTCTCCAAAAACTGGGATACTGAAACTAAAGCCACCTTGCTGAAGTTTGACAATTTACGTTACCGCCTGCTGCCTTACATCTATTCATTAGCGGGTAAAACCACTACTGATAACTATACCATGATGCGGGCGCTGACCTTCGACTTCCGGAATGACAGCAATGTTTACAGCATACCTGATCAGTATATGTTTGGCCCGGCGTTTTTGGTTAACCCGGTAACCGAACAATTATATACCGGCCCCGATGCCACAGCCGGCGAAAAAACCCGCAAAGTATATCTTCCGAAATCAGCTGCATGGTATGATTTCTGGACAGGACAAATATTTCAGGGCGGCAAAACTATTGATGCAGCAGCGCCGATGGCTATTATGCCCCTTTACGTAAGGGCCGGCTCAATAATTCCTATGGGCCCCCAGGTTGAATACGCCACTCAAAAAAACAATAAGGTTACCGAATTGCGCATCTATCCCGGCGCCGACGGACAATTTAAGGTTTACGAGGACGAGAACGACAATTACGATTACGAAAAAGGCCAGTTTGCCAATTTTACTTTTAAATGGAACGATAAGCAGCATACACTTACCATTTCGGCTACCAGCGGGCATTTTCCGGGTATGCTGAAACAGCGCACATTTAATATTGTGCTGGTAAACGGGGCACACGGATCGGACACAGGTATTACGGCCAACCCCGATAAAACTGTTAAGTATGATGGTAAGGCAATGTCGGTAAAATTATAACCGGCTGCCAAAGACATAACGGGTATTGAAAGTACCCGTTGCAAAAGCTTGCAGGGCCAATTTCCCCGGCAGGAACGGATTTTTAAATACAGATCCGGGATTTAGTTGATAGTGGCGCTTAATTTATTTGAGAAATGCCATGCTTTGTGTTCCGGGATGAGATCCGGAACACTTTTTTTTTATCCATTGTTTCGTTTTTTGAATTAAGTTTACCGGCAGATATGATTTTATTATCCCCTCAGAGATTATTGACTGACGGTATCGTTTTAGCATCTTTTGAAATTGTTAAATCAGCCAAATCAATAGATTACAAGGTATCTGAATTTAGCGATCAGGAACTGAGGCGCCGGTTTTCCTCACTGCCGAAGCCAACAAAAGATGGTTTACAGGTCTTTACTAAAACAGGAATAGCATCTTTAAAAAGCCGGCTGAAGGCGGTACATGCGGCTAAACAGTCTGGCAAATCATTTGACCAGTATTTTCAGCCGGCCTTTTTAAGGGAAATTCATGGCTGCATAAGCACACTTCTGCCATGGCTCGAAAAAACAAAGTGTTATCATAAAATTAAAAGTGAATCGGGGGGCGTAAGGACATCGCCCTGCACGTTTCAAAACATCCGGCCGGGTATTCAGTTTGAACTGACAAGGAAGGCTGGGTGTTTAGGCATCGGCGCCATCATCAGGCTGGGGAATTTGTCCTTCCCGATGGAAGAACTGAACCGCTCTCATTTCTTTGTGGAAAAAGACAATGTTTATCACCTGCTTGGTTACAAAGATTACCATACACTGGAATGGCTAAACAGTGAGCAGGCGGTTGAAGCGGGCCGCGATGAAGTTGTATTCAGAAAAACGGTGTTATCAAAGCTGGAAGAAAGTTATAAGGTAAACAGAAATAATCTTTTGGAAAGCAACAACATCAGTTCAAGGCCCGAAAGCCAGGTAATGATCAACGAACTGAATGACACTTTTCTGATGCTTACCCCTCAATGGCTTTACGGGGGCTTTCTGGTGGAAGGCAATTTCAAAGAAAATTTAGAAATTCTGAAAAATGGTGAATCATACTCCATTCAGCGCGATCGTGAAGCGGAAGACGGGCTTCGGAATTTACTCAAAAACCTTCATCCGGCTTTTGAAAAACAGGCTAACGATTATTTCTTTCTTTCATTTGAAGACGCCCGGAAGAAAAACTGGTTTCTGAAAGCTTACCACAATATGCTGGAACTGGGCATCCGCATTACGGGCATGGACTTATTGCGGCATTTCCGTTTCTCGGAACATAAGGCGGCAACGGAAATGGAAATCGGGACCGGGGAACATGAACATGAGCTTTGCATTGTGATGCGCGTTGCTTTGGGGGATGAGTCCATTCCTCTACTGACAGTTCAACGGATACTGCTTTCGGGCCAGCATACCGTTTTACTGTCCGACGATAGTTTGGGTGTACTGGATGAAGCCTGGCAGCATAAGTATGGGGATATTTTCAGGCATGGAAGAATAAAAGATAACGAAATACGGATTGAACGCTGGATGGCCATTACCGGGCAGTATGAACCCCATGAATCCCAGTTACTTAGACCGGCGCTCACTGATGATTGGTGGGGCCTGTGGAACCGCTGGCAGGCAGATGAAGGACCGCTTTTTGAATTACCCGGTATTATCATTGCAGAACAGCTCCGCCCCTATCAGCAAAAGGGTTTTGAATGGCTGGTGCTGCTGGCGCGCATTGGCGCCGGCGCTTGCCTGGCCGATGATATGGGACTGGGAAAAACCCTGCAGGCCATCTGTTTTTTGGCCCGCCAGCTGGAGCAATTTCCGGGGATGAAGCACCTGGTGGTCTGTCCGGCCTCGCTGATGTACAACTGGCAGCAGGAATTTAAAAAATTTGCCCCCGGCCTTCGTCTCAATTTGTTTCACGGAAACGGGCGGAGTGTTATTGATTTGCAAAAAGGCGACTATGATATTGTTATCACCAGCCTGGGTACGCTGCGGTCTGACATTGATCTTATAGAAAATATCCCGTTTTGCGTGGCGGTGGTGGATGAAAGTCATCAGATTAAGAACCCCCAGGCTTTGGTTACACGCGCTGTTAACCGTATTGGCGCTGTAACAAAAGTAGCCCTGAGCGGCACGCCGGTAATGAATAATACCTTTGATTTATATGCCCAGCTAAATTTTGTGGTGCCGGGAATGTTTGGCGGCCGCGAATTTTTTAAACGCACCTACGCAGAGCCCATAGACAGGGACCATGACCCGGTTAAAATAAAATCGCTGCAAAAGCTGACTGCCCCTTTTATATTAAGGCGCACCAAAGAACAGGTTGCACCCGATCTGCCTGAAAAAACCGAACTGGTGCTGTGGTGTGATATGGCCATGCAGCAAAGGGACCAATACGATGATGTGCTGGGCCAGATCAGGAGTTCTATTTTTCTGGAAATTGAGCGGGATGGTTTTGAACGGAGTAAATTATCCATCATCCAGGGTATCACCAAACTGAGGCAGGTATGTAATTCGCCATTACTATTGCCTAATGAAGACTTTTTCTGCGAAGATTCGGTCAAAACTGAGGTGCTTATGGACGAACTGCTCAATAACCTGAAGGGGCACAAAGTACTGGTGTTTTCACAGTTCAGCAAAATGCTGGTTTTGCTGGCAAAACAATTGGAAGAACAACAGATGGACTTTTTCCACTTTGACGGGCAGACGCCGCCAAAACAGCGTATGGACATGGTGAACCGTTTCCAGGAAGAAGGGAATACAACCAATATTTTCCTGATCAGCCTGATGGCCGGCAATATGGGACTTAATTTAACGGCTGCAGATTACGTGATCCTGTTTGATCCCTGGTGGAATACGGCAGTGCAGCAACAGGCCATAGACAGGACCCACCGCATCGGGCAAACGAAAAAAGTTTTTGCTTATAAGATGATCTGCCGGGATACCATTGAAGAAAAGATACTTCACCTGCAGGAAAGGAAAAAAATTCTTTCGGACAGTCTGATTGGCGGGGAAGATGGTTTTGTAAAAAATCTGACTATAAAAGATCTGGAATATTTGCTGAAATAAGATTGTAATATTCCCCGGTTTACAGCATTACCTCACTTGATTTTGACCATGACGGCAACCAGGACCTGTTATTATGCGGTAATATCAACCAGGCGCGCATCCGTTTCGGGAAGTACGATGCCAACTATGGCATCCTGTTAAAAGGCGATGGTAAGGGGCATTATACCTATATCCCTCAATCGGTATCAGGCTTTCATTTATGGGGCGATGTAAGGAGCGTTATACAGATCAATAAGACACTGCTTTTCGGCATAAACCAGGGTGAAATAAAAGCTTACCGGGAGAAGGAGAAATGAGGTTGGTTTAGTGCTTATTATTGGATTGATCCGGAGATGGTTTTAGTTTTTTATTTCATTTGATTGTTTAACATTTTTACGATGGCTTAGGATAATGGAGATAAGCATAGTTGATAAGTGTTATAAAGTTAACAGCGTTCTAATATAGAGATTACATTGGTGTACTGTTTAATAAAAAAAACATCGTTGGCATCAGGGCATTTCCAGCAAATGAATGGTTTGAGCATACTTTACTGCTAATAGTCTAAAAGTTCCTGCATAAGCACTGGCAACGGAATAGCAATAACTCCATTTGCAAGCGGAAATTTATCTTTACCTGAATAAACTACATATCGCTTGTCCGCCTTAATATCGTCACAGGCAATATGAAATCCTTTGGATAAAGATGGCGCAGAGCTGCGTTTAATTTCAATAGCCCATTTTTCCTTCACCGAAAATTCCAGAACAAGGTCGATTTCTGCCCCATCTGCAGTACGGTAATAAAATGACAGTGCTGATGGAGGGGCAACAGACAGGAGGTTCTCAATAACAAAGCCCTCCCAACTATTTCCCACAACGGGATGACCGAGTAAATCATTATAGCTCGAAATATTCAGCAAAGCATGTGTAATGCCACTGTCCCGAACATAAACTTTCGGTGCCCTGACAAGACGTTTGCCAATATTAAAAGTCCATGGCTGCAAGCGCCTCACCAGTAAAAGATCAGCCATCAGATCAAGATAGCGGCCTACGGTAACGCCGGACACTTCCAGGTTTCTTCCTAATTGCGAAGCATTAATGATCCCTCCCTGGTTGTGTGATAGCATCGTCCAGAAGCGTTCCAGTGTCAACGCAGGAATGCGTGGGCCTAATTGTGGAATATCACGTTCCAGATATGTCTTAATGAAATCCCGCCGCCAATATAAGCTATCCTTTACAGTTGCAGACAAGAGGCTTTCGGGAAAACCACCACGGAGCCATAGTGTGTTAATCATTTCCTGATCATACCCTGCGTATTCCAACACGTCAATGCCATGAAGTTCTTCGTAGGCTATACGCCCGGCAAGCGATTCACTTGATTGCTGCAATAAATCGATTGATGCGGAGCCCAGGAACAGAAACTGCCCTGCTTTATTGCCTTTCCGGCGTTCCCGGTCAATGATCCCCCGTAACGGCGCAAACACTTCCGGCATACGTTGCACCTCATCCAGGATAATCAACTTTTGACTATTTTCAGCATGAAAGGCGGTAATGTCCCGCACCTTTTCAAGGTCGGTACTGTCCTCCAGGTCAAGATAGACGGCAGGGATAGTTTCAGAAATGTTAAGCGCGATAGTTGTTTTACCTACCTGACGTGGCCCCATCAAGGCTACCGATGGGCTGCGTTCTAAAGTCCGCCGTATCTTATTTTCAATTCTGCGCGCTATCATCCCCGCAAATTTAACATAAAATATTAAATTTACGGGGTTAAAATTAAACAATCTAATTTTAAAAAAAATGATACCTTAGTTCAAACCATATATGAGATTTAAATCAATTCCAGTATCCATCGTAGCATTAACGGGCTTTACAATCCTTATCGGATGTAACAACATAACCCAAAGTGGTATAAAATTCAATAAGTCTCAATGGGACTCGATTGGTGATATTCAGTCGCATCCCAACCGGGAGATTATGTTAGAAGATTTAATTGAACATCATAAAATCAAAGGACTTACTTACCATGAGCTAATTGATTCACTTGGTGAACCAGAAAATTACGGGCATACAAAAGATAGTATATATTATGACATCGTAGTCAATTATGGCTACCTTGATCCTAAATCTGGTAAGTATTTAGCCGTAGGCTTTAACAAGGATTCAATAGCAACAGGATTTAAAGTGGTGGAGTGGAAGAACAGACATGCAAATGAGTAGTCATTTCAAATCTGCATAAAGATTTAAAACGAGCAGAAAACAAAAAAGCCATCAGAAATTAATCTGAAGGCTTTTTTTGTGGTACCACCTGGATTCGAACCAGGGACACAAGGATTTTCAGTCCTATTTTCTATCTCTGTAAGTGATTGTAAAAGAATGATTTACATAAAAGTTATTGCGCATTCTTAATTATTTCTTAATAACTTTTATTACTTAAAGATACCAAATCAATTCTGAATTTCCAAATTCAATGTTATTTAACCTCGCATTCCCTAAAGCAGGCGTTTAACAATATTTCTCTATGTTTATTTGCGTGAGATTTACTCATCTAAAGCTCATCAAACATATATCCAGTCTCATGCTTCACTTCGGACATTACAAACAAACTCTGCATGTTCCCCACGTCAGGCAGGACGGAAAGCTTTTCATTAAGTATAAGATTATATTCATCAATATCTTTGCAGGCAATGCGCAGCAGAAAGTCGAACGGACCGGTGAGGTGGTAACATTCCATGACCTCGGGAACCTTTACTACCTCAGCTTTATAAGCGTTCAGGCTTTCTTTAGAGTGTTGTTTTAGATGCACCTGGGTGTAACAGATCAGCCCTTTCCCTACTTTTTTATGGTCAATATCTGCACGATATTTTTTGATGTAGCCACCGTTTTCCAGGTTCCTGATACGTGCGTGGATGGGATTGACGGTCTTATGCAACCGATATGCGATCTCTTTATGGGTTAAGGTGCCGTCCTGTTCCAGCAGCTTTAAAATGCCTTTATCAGTTTTGTCCAACTCTTTCATATTCGTCTAATTTTTGCATAAAACCTTCGGCGGTTTTTACCATTTCGGTTGAGCCGATAAATATAGGTGATCGCTGGTGTAACGTGTTTACTTCAAGTGTCAATATCCTTTCTGTACCATTGGTCGCGCTCCCGCCTGCCTGTTCTATGATAAAGGCCATTGGATTGCATTCATAGACGAGGCGCAATTTGCCGTTTGGCGCTGACGATGTGGTGGGGTAAATAAAAATCCCGCCCTTGATCAGGTTACGATGGATGTCTGCTACCATTGAACCGATGTAACGTGAGGAATATGGCCTTTGGGTAGTATCATCTTCCACCTGGCAATATTTGATGTAATCTTTTACACCTTGCGGGAAATGCACATAATTTCCTTCATTGATAGAGTAGATCAAACCATTGGCAGGTATCCGCATGTCTGGATGCGATAGGCAAAATTCACCGATAGATGGATCAAGTGTGAACCCATTAACACCTTTTCCCGTGGAATATACCAGCATGGTTGATGATCCATAAACAATATAGCCAGCAGCCACTTGTTCTGTGCCTTTTTGCAATACGTCTGTTAAATCTGCCGCACCATGAATTGAGTTACGGCGATAAATGGAAAATATGGTTCCGACCGGCACATTGACATCAATATTTGAAGAACCATCCAGGGGATCAATCGCGACGATATATTTGGCGTTTGTGGATATATCCGTGTCCAGCCGGATGATATCTTCGTGTTCTTCCGACGCTACGATGCAACATTCGCCGCCACACTTTAGCGCTGCGATAAATTGCTGGTCGGCGTAAACATCCAGTTTCTGCTGGCTTTCGCCCTGGATGTTGATACTGCCTGCCTGGCCGAGAATATCCATCAACCCGGCCTTGTTCACTTCGCGGTTAACGATTTTTGCAGCAATACCAATATCCCGTAACAACCTGGACAATTCGCCTTTGGCGTAGGGAAAATCAGCTTGTTTTTCAATAATAAATTGGCCCAAAGTCTTGGCATTATTCATAGTCTTAGTGTAAAAAGTACATCTAATTTAATATAATCGGTGGCAGCAAAATAGCATTAAAACAAGCTGAATAGCAAATCAAAAGGATTTTTAGCGAGTGATTTCAATGTGTTTGTGCGTAAGCTAAGTGTATTTAAAAGGTGCATAAACGCAATTTTGAAATTAAAAACCTTACAAACAGGTGTTTGACACCAGTAAATGTTAGATTATAGGTTTTCTTTCCCAAATATGAACGTGAGTATAGTTTCAAAAACCAAAACTATCCAGCTTTACATCGTTAACATCAATTTCCATGCTGAATAAAAAACACAATTTTGGCGCAGGGCCATGTATACTGCCAGAACAGGTATTGAACCGAGCGGCCGAAGCCGTCAAAGGATGGGATTCGGTAGGCCTATCCATTCTGGAGATCTCGCATCGCTCACCCGAATTTGAAAATGTAGTCAAGGGGACAGAAATGCTTATACGCGAACTGTTGAATGTTCCCAATAATTACAGCGTGTTGTTCTTACAGGGCGGTGCAAGTATGCAGTTTTGCATGGTGCCCCTCAATTTTTTACAGGGCAGCAATAAGTCAGCCGCCTACCTCGATGCGGGATATTTCGGCGCAAAGGCAATCAAAGAGGCGCAGCTTTTTGGCAAAGTGAACGTCATCAACTCAGGTAAGGATTCCGGCTATACCCGTCTCCCGGAAGCTTACACCATACCCGAAAATGCGGCCTATTTCCATTATACCAGCAACAACACAATTGAAGGCACCCAAATGTGGAACGACCTAATAGCACCTGTGCCGGTGGTTTGCGATATGTCCTCAGACATTTTCAGCCGGGAGATCGATGTTTCGAAATTTGACCTGATCTATGCAGGCGCGCAAAAGAACACCGGCCCTGCCGGGCTGACCATCGTGATAGCCAAAAATAGTTTTATCGATAGCGTCAAACATCCCGTTCCATCCATGCTGGATTACCGCATTTACCGCGACTACGGCTCCATGTACAATACCCCGCCCGTGTTTGCTATTTTCACTGCGATGCTGAACCTGCAATGGCTGAAAGGCAAAGGCGGTGTTAAATCCATTGCAAAAGAAAACTTGGCAAAGGCGCAATTGCTGTATGATGAAATCGACCGTAACCCGCTGTTTAAAGGCACGGCTGCGAGGGAACACCGTTCATTGATGAATGTGACCTTCCGCATGGAAAACCCTGCCTACGAGGCGGATTTCCTGGCCTATGCCGCAAAATCCGGCATGGTCGGTATCAAAGGCTATCGAACGGTCGGCGGTTTCCGTGCATCGCTCTATAATGCTTTGCCTATCGAAAGTGTAAAGGTTTTGGTCGAATGTATGCAGGCCTACACCGAAAGTATCATCCCGCACGGGTCATTTCATCCTGCTTATTAAAGATGGCGACTATAAAACCCTTTCGTGCGATCCATCCCAATCCCTTTTATGCGGATCAACTGGTCTTTACCAAGCCACAGGCAGAATCCGTCGCAGGTGACACCGCGCAACCTGATGGATTGCCACCACTTAAAACCCTGCTGGAAACAGGCGCCCGCCAAAGGCCGGAAACACCGGAGGGCCAGGCATTAGCCTACCAGGACATCAATGAAACGTTAAACCACCTCCTGGAAACTGAACGTTTATGGCTCGACAAAACACCTTGCATTTATGTTTATGAAGTAACCCACCCAGGTTATCAGCAGTCAGGTATTTGGGCGCTTACAGATCTGAATGAACCCATCAAAACACATGAACTGACTTTTGACGACAGCGTTCGCCGCATCAAAAATTACCGGCAGCATATCGGATTAGAAGGTAGCCCGATCTTGTTAACCTATACACCTGAGCCTATTATTGATGGCATTATAGATGAAAGCAAACAAGGTTTCCCGGATTTACGCTATGAAAGCCGAGCTGGCCTCCACCAACTATGGAAAATTGAAAAACCGGAGATCCTGCAACAACTAATCACTGCATTTGCCAGGATCGAAGCGGTTTATTTGGCGGACGGCCATCACCGCAAACGTTCAGGCGAATTGCTCTTACCGCTTTTTAATACCATCTCTGCCTTATATATGTCAACTGCCGAACTGAAGATTAAAAGATATAACCGGGTAGTCATTCCAGAGCTGGCCATCAACAAGGAATGGCTTTTTAAACAATTATTGCCGCATTTTTACATGCAGGAATCGTTTAATAACAAGCCCGTACAGCCTTTTGAAGAACGGAAAATAGGGATGTATCTACAGGGCAACTGGTATCATTTAAAAGCGAAGCCAAACACTTATACCTATTGCGCAAATAACAATATCCTTGATGTTTCCATTTTGCAAGAGTATATCTTGTCGCGTCTTTTTCACATCACTGATCCGGCTACAGACCGGCGTTTAAAACATGCCGGGGGTGAAAAGGCAATCGTGGAAATGGAGGACTTGTTCAGGGCCAACCCGAACGCTATAGGTTTCACGCTTTGCCCGATGACGGCCAGCCAGCTATGCAGCGCTGCGGATGCTGGTATTAACCTGCCGCCGAAATCTACCTGGATCGATCCGAAAATACCTTATGGCTTATTACTCTATAAACATCAACCATAAATGAAGAAACAAATTATTTTGATCATCGGCGCTGCGGGACAGATCGGCACCGAACTCACTACGGCCCTGCGGCAAGAATACGGCCGCGAAAACGTCATTGCAGCCGATAAAAATGTCAAAACTGGCTTTAACGGTATTGAATTGGACGTCCTGGATACCGCTAAATTAAAACAGGTCATCTATGACCTCGAAGTAACGCAGGTGTATTTACTGGCAGCGATGTTATCCGCTACCGGCGAACAAAATCCCGGCGCGGCCTGGAAGCTGAATGTACAAAGCCTGCTTTCCGTATTGGAGATCGCCAAAGACTTAAAGCTGGATAAGGTTTTCTGGCCGAGCAGTATCGCCGTTTTTGGGCCAGGTTCGCCAAAATACAACTGCCCACAGCATACCCGGATTGAACCCAACACCGTTTACGGCATCAGCAAAAGGGCAGGTGAATACTGGTGCCAGTATTATTTTGAAAAGTTTGGGGTAGATGTCCGCAGCCTGCGTTATCCCGGCCTGATCTCTTACCGTACCCAGCCGGGCGGAGGCACCACGGATTATGCCATTGATATTTTCCACCAGGCTTTAAACCAACAACACTATACTTGTTTCCTTACCGAAGATAACTGTTTACCCATGATGTACATGCCCGATGCCATAAGAGCAACGTTGGAACTTATGAACGCGCCAAAGGAGCAGCTAACGATTAGAACATCTTACAATATTGCCGGGATGAGTTTCGCGCCCTGCGACCTGGCAGCGGCAATCAGGACGCATTTGCCGGAATTCAAGATAACGTATGAACCGGATTACCGGAACGCCATTGCGAACAGCTGGCCAGCAAGTATCAAAGACACCGAGGCCCAGAAGGATTGGGGATGGCAGCCGGAATTTGATTTGAAAAAAATGACAGCGCATATGCTGGCAAATGTAGCGGTTGAAGCATGAGAAATTTACAGATCACCCAAACCATCACCAACCGGGAAAATACGTCGGTCGAGCTTTATTTCAGTGAGATCGGTAAAGAGCCGATGATAAGCGCCCAGGAAGAAGTGATCCTGGCGCAAAAGATCAGGCAGGGAGACCGGGCCGCATTAGACAAGTTAACCAAAGCCAACCTGCGATTCGTGGTATCGGTCGCGAAAAAATACCAATACCAAGGCTTGCCGCTGAGCGACCTCATCAACGAAGGCAATCTCGGGCTGATCAAAGCGGCCCAGCGTTTTGATGAAACCAGGGGGTTTAAGTTTATTTCCTTTGCGGTATGGTGGATCAGGCAAAGTATTATGTCGGCGATTACGGAGAACGCCAGGCTGATCCGTCTGCCTATGAACAAAGTCGGAGAGATTACGAAGATCAACAAGGCGCTTGCTGTTATCGAGCAGGAAACATTGCGCGAACCGACTAGCGAACAGGTGGCAGCGCATCTGGATATGCATGAATATAAGGTGAAAGAAGCGCTCTATTACGCGCCCTGGACGACATCGTATGATGCGCCTTACAGCGATGAGGATGACTTTTCGCTGCTGGACAGGGTTCCGGTCGATGTAGAGGCGACTGATCACGGCCTGCTGGCTGAATCCACCCGAATAGAAATGCGTACGCTGCTTTCGCGCTTATCCGAAAGGCAAAGAACGATTATCGAGCTAACCTATGGCTTGACCGGTGATCTTGAAATGTCCCCGTCAGATATTTCTAAGCAAATCGGTATGAGCGCTGAACGTGTCCGGCAGATCAGGAACGACGCGCTTAAAAAATTACGCGAAAATATCTTATGAAAAAATAATACATAACACCTTGTTTATAATGCGTTATTTTCTTTGTAGAGAACTTTTACTTAAATTCGTACTAAAGTTTTTACATTGGCATCGCTTAAAACCCCTTCGGATGATGAGTTGATTACCTTATTAAAAAAAGGTGACCAAGCTGCCTATGCGGAAATTTATAAAAGGTATGTTATAACCTTAGTACGGTTTGCTGAATCCAAGTTATATGATATGGAAGAAGCGCGTGACCTTGTTCATGATTTGTTTACCAATTTATGGAGCGAAAAAGATACCCTTATTATAAAGGATAACTTAAAATCCTATTTATTCGCTGTAACCCGTTTTCAAATTATCAACAAAATAAGGAAGAATGTAGTCCGCGAAGAATATGCTGCAAAACTTCGCAGCATATCACCGGCCTTTCATTCTTTGGAAGAAGAATTAAATGCGCGCGAATTAGATGCCAATATCCGCACTAAATTGGCTGAACTCCCTGATAAAACCCAATACATTTATCAGCAAAGCCGGGTGGAAGAAAAAACCATACAGGAAATTGCCGACGATCTCAATTTGTCCAATCAAACGGTAAAAAACCAGGTCAGCATTGCTTTAAAACATTTAAGACAATCACTTTCCAGCTTCTTATTTACTTTTTTTTAATTTTTTTCGGTACTTTCTTATTGCTCAAACTACTACCGTAGCAAATGAGCAAAAATAAGATCGCAGATTTACTGGCACGTTACCAAAGTGGTCAATGCACACCGGAAGAAAAAGCACTTGTGGATGAATGGTTTGCAGCCCATGGCGCTGAGCAAACCAGCATTGAACAAATGAACGCTGAAGAACAGGATGCCTGGGCCTCGGCGTTATTTTCAGAAATAAATTCAACCAATAAGGAAAATGATCGCAAGATTATTCCGATTAGTGTTAATAGACGCCTTTGGCCGCGTATCGCCGCCGCCGCTTCAATTCTATTATTTATATCAGCAGGCAGTTATTTTTTATTGCATAAAAAGCAACCAAACCAACAAATCGCTCAAACAAAACCCTTCGACATCAAACCCGGCTCCAAAAAGGCTATACTTCAATTAGCAAACGGCCAACAAATCGCTTTGAACGAAGCTCCCACAGGAAAGTTGGCGCAACAGGGGAATGCGACTGTTACCAAAACAGCCGATGGGCAGGTCAGTTATATCGCGCAAAATTCAACGGCCCCGACCGCGGACATTTATAATACTATCACTACGCGACGTGGCGGTTATTACCCTTTAAAAATGGCTGATGGAACTATCGCCATTTTGGATGCCGCCTCATCCATTAGATATCCGGTAACTTTTAACGGTAAGGAACGCCGAGTGGAGATAACAGGTCAGGTATATTTTATAGTCGCGCACAACGCAGATAAACCTTTTAAGGTCATGGTTAAAGACCAGGTTATTCAGGACATCGGCACCGAGTTTAATATTAATGCCTATGGTGATGAACCATATATCAGGACAACCTTAGTGGAAGGTGGCGTTAAAGTGACCAAGCAACAACAATCGGTTCTACTTGTACCTGGCCAGCAGGCTGTGGCTGATATGGAGAAAAATACACTACGAATTCAAACTGCTAATGTTAGCGACGTGATTGCGTGGAAGAACGGCCAAACTTCATTTAATAACGAAGATATTCAGGAGATTATGCGAAAAGTATCCCGCTGGTATGATGTGGATGTTCAGTATGAAGGTCAAATCCCTACCCGTGGATTTGACGGCAGCATCTCCAGGAATGCCAATCTATCGGACTTATTGAAAATTTTAGAATTTAATAATATACACTTTAAGGTTGACGGTAAAACAATTACTGTCAAGCCATAGTGGAATTTGAACTAGATGGTGATTAATCCCAAAAAGAACGCTTATGGTAATATAAAGAGTTAAACAATAGGCAGCTCCACAAGAAAGCCGGAAGTGCGCTAACACCGCCGGCTGATGTCCGGGCTAACCTTTCCTTACCGCCAAGCGGAAAGGAATAAAATCTTTCGACAGATCATTAACGCTTAACCCAAACAATCAAAAGTATGAATTTTTATACGCTCTTTAACCCTGTGCGTAAAAAACGGGGAAGATTATTCAAATCACTTCTCGTTATGAAACTTGTTATTATTCTTATTACAGTAGCATGTCTTCAGGTATCCGCCAGCGCACTGGCTCAAAAAAAAGTTACGTTGAATGAAAAGGATGCTCCCTTAGAAAAGGTATTCAATGACATTAAGGTGCAAACCGGTTATAATTTCTTTTACGAACACAATATACTCAATGGCACATCGAAAGTAACTATCAACGTTAAGGATGCAAATTTGACCGATGTGCTTAATCAATGCTTGGCAAATCAACCGTTGGTTTACACCATAGCCGGTAATAACATTGGTGTGAAAAAAAAAGAGATTCAACCCGTTCAAACAACCGTACCAGTTCCCCCAAGCACGATCAACGGCCGCGTCACTAATAAACAAAAAGAACCTTTATCCGGAGCATCGGTGCTTGTCAAACGAACAAAGACAGGGACTTTAGCCGATGCCAACGGTAAATTCACATTGAGGAGTGTAAGCCCTTCGGATACTTTATTGGTGAGCTTTATCGGTTACAAGACCTTGATAGTGCCTGTTGGTAAAGAAACCAGTTTTTCTTTGGTATTGGAAGTGACAAACAATAGCCTTGACGCTGTAGTGATTCAGGCTTATGGTAAAACCACCCAGCGTTTTGCTACAGGTGATATTGTAACCGTAACCGCAGCCGAAATCGAAAGACAACCTGTTATGAACCCCTTGCTGGCCTTACAAGGAAAAGTCGCTGGCTTGGATGTGAGCCAAACCAGCGGTTATGCCAGTGCTCCAATTAAGGTGGAACTTCGGGGAAGAAGCAGTATAAATCCAGGTTTTACTTCAGATCCACTATATATTATTGATGGCATTCCTCTGACTGTTTTGGAAGTAGGGAATAATGGCACACAATATTCAAATGGCTCCACCGGGTTTTTACAAAATTCTGGTTTATCAGGTCCTGCAAGAGGACAAAGCCCATTGTTTAGTATCAATCCAGCAGATATTGAAAGTATTGAAGTGCTGAAAGATGCGGATGCTACGTCGATCTATGGTTCCCGCGGTGCCAATGGTGTTATATTGATTACGACTAAAAAAGGCAAGGCCGGGAAAACCAAATTTGATATGCATGTGCAGGAAGGGGTAAGTGAAGTGACAAGGTTCTACCAATTGCTTAATACCAAACAGTATTTGCAAATGAGGCATGAAGCTTTTAAAAATGATGGAATTACATCTGAACCAGGTTATGATGCCGACCTATTCCTTTGGGATACTACCCGTTATACTGATTGGCAAAAAGCCTTATATGGTGGCATAGGTAAAACAACTGATGTCCAACTTGGATTATCGGGGGGAAACGAGCAAACTAATTTTCGTATCGGAGCCGGATTTACTGATGCTGCCAACATCCAAACTGTAAGTGGTGCCGATCAGCGGGGATCGGTATCCTTTAGCCTGACACACAGATCGCTAAACCAGCGATTAAGTGTTTCATTTACCAATAATTATTCTTTTTCCCAATCTGATATGGTTACAATTAATGGTAATTTTCTTAATCCTCCGGATGCCCCCCCTATTTATGATTCTAGTGGTAATTTAAATTATGCAGGTTGGGCGCCAGATCGTAATCAGTATTCTTTTGCTAATCTGAAACAACCTTATACAGCCAAAACTAATTTTTTAAACAGTAACCTTTCGCTTGGCTACCGACCATTAGATGGGCTAAGCTTGAGCGCAAGCCTTGGTTATAACAACAGCCAATCCAACCAAATACAGCTTATACCTATAGCTTCACAAGATCCAAATAATAATCCGACCGGTCAGACTCAGTTTGGTAATAACAGTAATAAAAATTGGATTATCGAACCACAAATCGGGTATGACGCCGTTATAGGTAAAGGTAAATTCAATATTTTTATTGGAGGTTCTGCCCAACATACCAACACTGATGGAATTTATATTTCTGGTTCTGGTTATACGAGTGACGCCTTGCTCAGAACGATTTCAAATGCCCCAAACCAAGGCAGCCATGATAATTACGGCGAATACAGTTATGCTGCACTTTTTGGCCGTATCAGTTATAACTGGGAAAATAAATATCTCCTGAACTTATCAGCCCGAAGGGATGGGTCTAGCAAATTTGGTCCAGGGAATCAATTTGGTAATTTTGGAGCAGTAGGTGCTGCGTGGATTTTTACTGAGGAAAAATGGATTAAAGAGAATTTTTCCTTCTTAAGTTTCGGAAAACTGCGTGGTAGTTACGGCCTCACCGGCAGCGATGGGGTTGGTGACTACCAATATCTGACCCGCTGGTCTTCTACAACTCCGACATACGACGGTATAGTTCCCTTGATACCTTTACAACATGCAAATCCGAATTATCACTGGCAGGTAAATCGCAAACTGGAGGGGGCAATTAACTTGGGATTTTTAAAGGATCACATCAATCTATCGGTTGCTTATTACCGAGACCGAACTGGTAATCAGTTATTAAGTGTCCCAATAGCAGTCTTTACAGGTTTTGCGAATGTGACTGCTAATTCCCCGGCGCTGGTGCAAAATAATGGTTGGGAATATAATTTGACCGCAAAAATCATCGATACAAAAAAGTTTGCCTGGTCAATTAACTTCAATACTGCTATTAACCGGAATAAATTGATTTCGTATCCTAATTTAGCTTTGTCACCTTATGCTAATACACTTGTTATCGGACAGTCTTTAAATATAATAAAACTTCTTCATTATACGGGGGTAGATCCTAAAACAGGATTGTACACTTTCCAAGATAAGAACCATGATGGGAGGATTGATGATAATTTTAATTCGCCAACGAATGATTTTTTCAATTATGACCTGAGCCCTAAGTTCTTCGGTGGCCTTGGAATGGATTTCAGTTACAAAAGCTTACAGATTAATTTGTTTTTTAATGTAAAAAAAGGAATTGGCCATAACGCAAATCCAACATATGCCGGGGACTTCGGAAATTATCCTGTTAATGTACTTGACCGATGGCAAAAACCTGGAGATATAGCATCTTTTGCAAAGTTTACGACGAGCCCGGGCAGTAGTTATCAATATTACGCGGAATCGAATGGCGTCTATACAGATGCATCTTTTATCCGTTTATCAAATATTTCTCTTTCATATAGTTTGCCGGACCAAATGGTAAAAAAAGCAGGTTTAACGGGATGCAGCTTATTCGTTCATACCAACAACTTGTTTGTTATTACGAATTACAAGGGCCTTGACCCAGAAACCCAAAACTTCGGTGGTATGCCACCTTCGAGAACGATAGTTTGTGGTATTTCTTTAAACTTTTAAATTAATATTAAATAATATGACTTTCACATACAATCATCAAAAACAGGGATTATGGATGCTAATTTTATTTAGCTGTATTAGCTGTATGAGCTGTAAAAAGCTTGTTAATATCCCAGAGCCTACCACTACTATTACTACCTCTGAAACATTTAGTACTGATGCTACTGCGACTTCGGCACTAATAGCAATCTATAATAATCTTGTAGGAGGTTCTTTAAATTTTGGTAATGGGGGAACTACTATCTATTCAGGATTGTCGGCAGACGAGCTTAATTATTTTTATGGACCAGGTAGTGATCAATATCAGTACCAAACGAATACCTTACTATCCGCTAACAATACCGTAAGTAGCGTATTTTGGACACCTGCATACTTCAATATTTACCAGGCTAATGCAGTAATTGAAGGGCTACAGACTTCTTCAGGAGTTTCTGCTGCCACTAAAAAACAATTAACCGGGGAAGCGAAATTCCTTCGTGCTTTTTGCTTTTTCAATCTGGTGAATTTATTTGGAGATGTCCCATTGGTTACTACTACCGCATGGGCACACACTGACATGCTGAGCCGTGCGCCTGTGACACAGATTTATCAACAAATCATTGCTGATTTGAAAGATGCACAAAATACGCTTCCTGATGATTATTCTGTTTCCGGAGGTGAAAGAATAAGAGTAAACAAATCAGGCGCAACCGCTTTACTGGCTAGGGTTTATTTATATCAGGGGAAATGGGAAAGTGCAGAAGCACAGGCTTCCCTTGTTATTGGGAACACAGGACTTTACAATCTTGTGGGGGACTTAAATACAGCATTTTTAAAAAATAGTAATGAGGCGATTTTACAATGGGGTGTCAATAATGACGTCTGGCCGTATGCCACTCAGGAAGGATTCAATATCGTACCTTATGACACCACCACAAATCCTAATTATTATCTTACAAGTCAACTTTTGTCTGCCTTTGAGAAAGGCGATCAACGGAGGGTTAAATGGGTAGACAGTACCGATTATTTAGGTACCTATTATTATTTTCCTTTTAAATACAAAGTTTATACAGGAACACAAGGAAACATAACTGAGTACTTCATGGTGTTGAGACTGGCGGAACAATATTTGATTCGTGCCGAAGCCGAGGCGAATGGAGCGCCTGGTGATCCTATAGCTGATCTTAATATTATTCGCCACAGGGCAGGGCTGCCCAATTATACAGGCGGCACAGGTGCTCCCCTACTGGCAGCAATTGCACAAGAAAGAAGAATTGAGCTATTCGCAGAGTCAGGTCATCGTTGGTTCGATTTGAAAAGGACCGGCAAGACAGATTCAGTACTCGCTCGACTCAAACCCCAATGGCAAACTACTCAAAAATTATATCCAATTCCTAAAAGTGAATTAGTAGTCGATCCTAACTTAACACAAAATCCGGGCTACTAGAATGATGGTAGTATGAATTATTTTATTTAATGAACTCAAAAAAGTGTATTTATGAAGCTAATAATTGTAGAATTTTTAATAATTGTATTGATGTCTCCAACTCATCTTCTGGCTCAACAACAAAAGGGCTATGAAATTAATGGACATATGGATGGGTTAGCAGATGGGGAGAAAGTTGTTATGCAACTTAGTGATGGTTCAGCCTGGGGATTTATAAGGAGAGATTCCGCTAATGTAAAAAATGGCGACTTTCACTTAACCGGATTTGTACCAGAAGGCCCCCGGTTTTATTTTTTGACATTTGACAAGCATACTACTAAAGCGATTAGATTAACAATCGACAATGGCGAACATATAATTATCCGTAGCACCGATATTAATTTAATACTTCACGACTATATTGAGCGGTACGTAACTATAGAAGGAAGCCCTACATTTAATGCCTGGAACTGGCTATACTACATCAATGGATTCTACGCGCAAAGCATTTATCATATTAATAATGCCATTATCAAAATAAAAGATTCCATTGGGTTTGACAGAC
>JBIOHE010000035.1:0-21408 GCA_044448725.1 Sphingobacteriales bacterium
GATACAAAGAAGGCACGGAGTTCACGGAGTTTTACTGATTTTTAATTTTTATTATTTCCCTGTGCCCTTTGTGTCTTCTTAGCGGCCTCTGTGTTAAAAAAACAACAAGGCTAATCTAAAATTAGCCGCTTTTTCAAATCCGCCGCAAAAGTAGCCTTTTACATTTAAAACAAAAAGGGTTTTACATTAAGTCTCTGTTACAATTGGTGAAACTGTCTTTCTGGGCTTTATTTAGCTATTATTAACATTTGCCAATGGGCCTTTTTATCAGTTAAGGCAATATTGGGCGTTACGAAGAACGGAAGTCGGAGAGTTCCGAACGGCGGGATAACAAAAAAAGGATTTTAGGATTTCGGTGTCTTTATAATAATGATGAGGAGCGAGATCACAGCAGCTATCTGTACAATTATCATAGTGCAGGTTATAAATAATCCGCCGGGCCAATGCATAATTCTTAATAATAACCCTAAAAGGAGCAATATAAAACTAACCAAAAACAGCGCAACAAGGTGCCTGGACTTTAAAAATACAAACATTAACCACGCAATAGCAATTACTTGTGCGATAAATGCATCGATGGTCATTAATTGGGCACCCGGCCAATGTGTTATTCTCAATAAAAACGCGCTGAGGAGGAATACAAAACTCGCTAAAGATAACACGATAGGGTATTTTAAATTTGAAAACATGAGGTGCTTTATTTGTTAACTTTTTTATTGTTTACCTCGCCAATCATTTTCCATGTAAGTAATGATAGCAGCGCTAAGACGACTATTATTGCCGCCCAAATGATTCCCGGATATTCGCGTTTAACTTGAGTTGGCCGTATGGCATAGGCTGCGTTTTTCGTAAGCGGGTCATTTCCAATTTCGGGTATGGTGGCATGGATACTGTCGGTAAAAAATTTCAGATCGTAATCAGGTGCGGATGCTTTTACATCGCCCGTTAAAAGCCAGTATGATTGCCCTGATTCGAGATAACTGACAATATATTGCCCGGCCTGGGCTACTTTTACGCTATCAATACTGAGCGGCAAATTGTCGCCGTTGCTTATTTGTAATTCAAGCTTGTCTGTTTTTGCAGCAATAAACAGGCTGTTGTCTTTGTTTGAATTTAATTCGGTATCACCAACGGATTGATAACCTTGCTTGTCGATTTTGTAAATGGAAACATCCCTTTTATAATATTTTGGCGCGCTTACAGATAAGGTCACTTTATTGATAAGGTATTGATCATTTAGTTGCATCGTAATAAATGTAACGTTATTACTATCCTTTCTCACAATTTTCCCCGGCCGGATCGGGAAGTACAAATTGGCAAGGGATTGTTCTGTATAAATACCTGCCTCCAAAAATTTTACAGGAGCCTTATTTTTATCATTTACCAGTAATTTTAAGTAGTGATAATCGCTTGCCGGAAACGACAGCGATTGCAGATAGGTGCCGTCACTATTTATTTCTCCTTCCCGGAGCGGAATATCCTCTTTGATCGCAAACCACTGCTTCAAATCATCACTTCCTGATAAATTTACCAAACGTTTTACCGAAGTGTTTTTAAGTTTCACCCATAACATGTTCACGGGGGCTTTTACTTTACTTTCAACAACAAAAGCCGTACTGGTATCGGCTTTTGATTTAACTAAGACCTCCGGAAACACAATGAATTTTTCCTTTGGGGACTGCGGTAAATTATTTGCATTAAGATATGGAACAAAATGGCTTTTTTGATCAATGAGCCTTATATCAGACAAATCGGCATTGCTTTTTGCAACAAGATCGGGGTGCAGGGCAATCCTATAAAACCCGCTTGTATTTACGGTATGAACCGGAGCTGCGTACTTAAATGTATTTTGAGCAGATACCGACCGTATTAACCCCAAAACCATAATCAGCAATAATCCTTTCTTAATCTTTTGGCTTAGCCTCATCATCAACAATTATTTTTTTAACTTTTTGGTACATAAACGAAATGATCAGCAACAAAACACCGAGGCAAAAGAACGCCGCGATTTTACCCGCGACCGGGATATCGTTTATATCAAACAAAAACAATTTAAGCAGCGTAATTAAAAAAAGGCTTAATGAAATAATGCGCAGGTTCCGCTGTTTGCGCCGCATCCCCAGCCACATCAGGCTAAAGGATATTAAGCCCCATAAAACGGGCAGCGCAGTTTTTACATAAACAGTTTGGATAAGATCAACAGGGTTCGGCTTCGAAAAAAACAGGAGCTCACTCAGCAGGCAAAACTCCAGGCTTAAAAATGTGACAATTGCTGCAGTAAATAACCAGGCAAAGGTGTTCGTTGTCCATTCATCAAATTTATCCCGGCACAAACCGATCAACGTATAAAACACCAAACCGATAGCTGCGTCACTTACCCAGTGTACTGCAAAATGTATGGTGCTTGTTTTTTTCAATTCCAGCATGTCTTCCAGTTGATTAAAGTAAACGGGCGTTAGCAATAAGTAAACTGCGGCTGTAATTGCGAATAAAACCAGCGCCAATATCCAGCTATAATTTTCGCCATTGATTCTGGCTGAAATGACATGAAACAGGTAAACAAATACCGGCACATACAGCATCAGGTATAAAACATTCAAACTGGTGTTTGGATAAAAAAAGCTGAATTGGTGGTTAACTTCTAACAAGCCGCTTAAAAACAAAAGGATAACAGCGACTATCCGGTACACGGTTTTATTGATATCCATTCCATAAACCTCGGGCAATGGGTCTTTTTTTATCAAAAGGTACAGCAGGTATGAACTGACCGCAGCAAAAAGGATAGTAATAAAACCCCGGTTGGCGATAATGGTCAGATGGATATTTGCCTGCCCGTAAACTTGCGAAATATCCATCAGCAAACTGACGAGCATGGCTATCCATATCAGCAAGGAAGTCAGTTTCATTAACGTTATTGACGACTTCTGGTACAGCCAATAAAGCAATACCGTTTCGGAGGCCCAGAAAAGTGTAATGTTATTTCCATGCAGCTGGATTGGCGCGGTGAGCGAAATGAAAGTAAGCGTGATGCCTATCAGCAGGTAAAGGATATTCGGGTCAACCGTTTTTTTCCGAAATAAGATATAGGATAATACCAGGTTTATTAAAGCCAGCGCGGCGCTGAATAACCCACGGTACTCGGGCTGCCCCATTTGCGTTAACAAATATAGCCCCGCCGCAAAATACAGCGCGGTGTTGATGAGCAATATGGAGAAATCTATAGCCAGGAAAGTTTTGTTTTCGCGGATGTTATTAATGATATTGATAGTGAAGAACAGTAGATAAAATACGGTAGCATACCTCAGGCCGATATAATAATTATGGGTGGTTAAAGTGTATAATACTGTTGCAAACACGATAACCGATAATCCAAACGATGAAATATTAAGAATCCTCCATGCTTTATAATAGGCGATAATTAACAGACCGGTATTCAAAATAAGCAGGTATATAAACAGGCCATTATAATTGTTGGTACCATTACTTACCAGGAAGGGGCTTGCAAAACCACCGATGAGGGCAATTACCGCTAATTCCTCTTTGTCGTATAACAAGGAAAGGGTTACCGCGAAAACGGTGATCACCACCAATATTCCCAGCGCAACTATTTGGGTAAAAAGATGAAATTGCTGAAAAGCAAGCGTTATAGTGAAATAAAATATGGCGAGCCCGCCTCCGGCAAGTACCGAACTGAAGGCCTTATAACTGTTACGCATACGGTGGGCAAAGGCAACTAATATGCCGCCGCAAATAATGCCTATGCCAACCCGGCCCACCGGCCCAATCCAGTTGTTATCAATGGCGTATTTTACAAAAAAGCCTATGGCGAGTACCAAAATGGCAATACCAATTTTATTGACCAGGTTTTCCCCGATAAATTTTTCGAGATCCGGGTAACGCTCAAAGAAAGAAGGCTCAGGCTCACTTACATATTTTGGCGCCGGTTGCGTGATTTTAACAGGCCTGTTTATTGCCGGCATGCTATCCGATATAACTTCCTGATGGCGCTCAACAATGGGCTTGGGCATTCCCTCTATTGGTTTTGCCGGCTCAGGAATTATCTCCTCTACGGGCTTGGGCGGCCCGGGCAGTTTTACCTCTGCCGGTTTCGGCGGTTCGGGCAATGACACCGGGGCCGGCTTCGGTGGCTCCGCTGGTTTTACCGGAGCCGGTTCTGCAAATGATCTCCAGGGGCTTTCGTCCGGCTTGCCTTGCGCTTCGCGCTGCCTGATCTGGTGCTGCAATTCAGTTATCCTGTATTCCAGTTCCCTGAATTTATTGTTTAAAGTTGAATTGTTACTGACGATCAGAATAACAATTATCAATAGTAATATTACGGTTAAAACATCCATGGCTTTAGGTTGGTGTGATAAAGATAGCAGATTTGGACAGGAAATAAGGTATCTGCGAAAATTAAACAATACGGTAGAGTTCGGTCTATTTAAAATACGCTAATTTAGCTTTTTATAAACCCCTTCAATGAAATCATATTTTACCCTCCTGTTAGTTGTCTTCAATTTTTTGCTGATAAAACCAGGCTATTCCCAGATCGCCAATGATAAAACCGTAGTCAGCAAACCCTGGAATGCTTACTGGATAGCGGCCGCTGATGAATCAGGCAGGGAATACGGCGTTTACTATTTCCGTAAAAGCATTGATCTTGCAGTAAAACCGGCGAGCTTCATTGTAAAGGTTTCGGCGGATAACCGCTATAAATTATATGTAAACGGGGTCCTTATTTCCGTCGGCCCTGCGCGGGGGGATACTTATTACTGGAATCACGAAACGGTTGATCTTGCACCCTATCTTAACACAGGAAAAAATAGTATCTCGGCTGTTGTATGGAACGAGGCGGAATACCGCCCGGAAGCCCAAATCTCCTTGCGGACAGGATTTATTTTACAGGGCAATACCGCCAACGAAGAGATACTGAATACAAACAATACCTGGAAATGTATCCGTGACAAAGCGTATCAGCCGCTGACAGGTATTGGTTACCATCCCTATTATGTGGCTGGTCCGGGTGAATTTGTGGACATGGACAAATCTGTAAAAGGATGGAGCTCTGCCGATTTTGACGATAGCGCCTGGCCAAATGCTGCAAATTTAGATCATGGCAAACCCAAGGGAATGTCTGATGCCTTCGGTTGGATGCTGGTGCCTTCGTCCATCCCCCAAATGGAGCGGACTAACCAACGCATCGCGGTTTTACGCAAAGCGGATGGCATTTCGGTGACCCCCTCATTTCCGGCAACAAAAACGGCTATAACTATCCCGGCCCATACAACCGCTACCCTGCTGGTCGATCAAACGTATCTTACTAACGCCTACGTAACCCTGAATTTCAGTCAAGGGAAAGACGCAGGCATATCAATTTCCTACGCCGAATCTCTTTTCAAAAGCATAGAAGGCTGGCGCACAAAAAAAGGCAACCGTGACGATGTGGAGGGAATGCTTTTTGCCGGCAGAAAAGACAGTCTGATTGCAGATGGCAGCGTCAACCAATCCTTTACCACCTTGTACTGGCGCACATTCCGCTACATCCGTTTACGCGTGCAAACAAAAGACGAACCGCTGGTGATTGATGATATTTATGGCACTTTCACGGGCTATCCATTTCAGCAAAAAGCAAAATTGCAAACATTCGATCCCGAAATGCAAAAGATCCTGGATATAGGCTGGCGTACCGCCAGGCTTGACGCCATGGAAACCTATATGGATTGCCCTTATTATGAACAACTGCAATACATTGGCGATACCCGTATCCAGGCCATGGTATCCTATTATAATAGCGGGGATGACAGGCTGGCCCGCAATGCCATCAACCTGATGGACCATTCGCGCATTGCTGAAGGGCTTACGCTGAGCAGGCACCCTTCTTATAGCCCGCAAATTATTTCAACTTTTTCTTTATGGTATATCGGGGTGCTGCATGATTACTGGATGTACCGCCCCGACAGTAATTTTGTGAAAGATAAACTCCCCGGCGAAAGGGCCGTACTGGACTTTTTTGCCAAATACCAGCAAGCCGATGGCTCATTAAAAGATACACCTTACTGGACCTTCGTTGACTGGGCTGATGGCAAAGGTTGGGAAAGCGGGATGCCGCCAAAAGGAACAAAAGGCGGTTCGGCTATCCTCGATCTTCAACTCTTAATAGCCTATCAGCTGGCTGCCGAAATGGAAAGCAAAATGGGCCTGCCCGATCTTGCCGGTTTATACCGCAAAAAAGCGGCGCAGCTAAAACAAACCATTCAAAACAAATATTGGGATTCCGTTAAGAAGCTTTATGCTGATACTGAAGACAAAGACCTATTCTCTCAACATGCCAATTCGCTGGCTATACTTACGGGTTTGGTAAAAGGGAATGAAGCACTTGCTTTGGGCAAAAATATTTTAGCAGATACATCGCTAACGCAATGTTCCATTTACTTTAAATATTACATGCACCAGGCTTTGGTAAAAGGCGGTTTGGGAAATGATTATATAAGATGGCTGGATATATGGCGCGCCAATATAAAAATGGGCCTGACTACCTGGGCCGAAATATCAGACCTCGAAAGCAACCGTTCCGACTGTCATGCCTGGGGATCCAGCCCTAATATCGGGTTTTACAGGACCATTTTAGGAATTGACAGTTATGCACCCGGATTTAGTAAAATCAAAATTGAGCCGCATTTAGGAGATTTGAAAGAAGCAAGTGGAGAAATTCCTCATCCGGAAGGAAAAATAGCGGTTGAATATGTTAAGACCGGAGCTATCTGGAAAATAAAGATTGATTTGCCCCAAAAAACATCCGGTATTTTGGTGTGGAAGGGTAAATCGTATCCATTAAAGGCAGGTGGGAATATGTTCAGGATATAAGAAAAGTGTTTTACCGGTAAGGTTTTCTTATTAAATACCGATGGTTTTGCAGCATATTTAATAACTTTCGTCATCTTTTTAAAAAACAGACGGCGTTTATTGGAAATAAACAGGTTTTTTGCAATCAGTTTGTCAAAAGCTTCAATTCTTTGAGAAAAAAAACAAACAATTTGACTTATTGTTGTGCATATATTGTTTATTTGCCGTCCATAAAACTGTTCGTTATTAACTATAATTTATCATTAAATTGTGATATTTGCACCGCTGTTCTGTAATCAATTATTCATCAATTATATGCACTCCAATACAATTTAATGAAAAATCTCCCCGACGAACTCAAAATCCTCTCCATTGATATTGGAGGCTCAAACATCAAGGGTACTGTTTTAAACCAGCAAGGTGAGCTTACTATGGATTATCAGAAAATCCCGACGCCTTACCCGGCCAGCCCCGAAAATGTGCTGAATGCTATCGAAACGCTGGTAAAAGCCTTTCCGGGGTATGACAGGATTTCTGTTGGTTTTCCGGGATATGTAAAAGAAGGCGTGGTTAAAACAGCGCCGAACCTTGATTCAGGTTTGTGGAAAGACGTTGACTTTGCAAAAAAGCTGGAAGAAACACTGGGTAAACCGGCCCGGGTGGTTAATGACGCGGATATGCAGGGATTGGGAGTAGTAAGTGGAAAAGGTTTAGAACTGGTGATAACACTTGGCACAGGTTTTGGCACCGCCTGGTTAAAAAACGGCGATCTGTTGCCACATTTGGAATTTGCCCATCAGCCGTTCAGCAAATACGAATCGTATGATAAATATATAGGTGAAGTTGCCCTGGTAAAAGAGGGGACAAAAAAATGGAACCGCCGGATTCAAAAGGTTTTTGAAGTATTAAAAACCGTATTCAACTATGATTATTTATATATAGGCGGCGGCAACTCCAGCAAACTCAACTTTAAGCTGGATAAAAACATGAAAATTGTTACCAATGCGGATGGTATAAAGGGCGGGTCGAGGTTATGGGTAAAACATGTACCGGAAGAAGCAATACCGGCATAATAATTACATTAAAATAATATAAACTACAAATACAAAAAATGGACTTAGATAATCAGGAAATTGAAACCTTAGGGATAAATACAGTAAGGATTTTATCAGCAGACGCGGTACAAAAAGCAAATTCAGGCCATCCCGGCACACCTATGGCGCTTGCACCTATGGGGCACGTACTTTGGGCCGACTACATGAAATATAACCCTAAAAATCCGCATTGGGCAAACCGCGACCGTTTTATTCTGTCTGCCGGGCATGCCTGTATGCTGCAGTACTCCTTCCTGTATTTAACCGGTTATGATATTTCTCTTGATGACATTAAAAACTTCCGTCAGCTAAACAGTAAAACTGCAGGCCACCCCGAGTATGGTTTAGCGCCCGGAATTGATGTAACGACCGGTCCCCTGGGCCAGGGTTTTGCAAATGGTGTAGGTTTTGCAATCGGCCAGAAACACCTTGCCGCCCGTTACAATAAACCAGGGTTCGATTTATTTGACTACAAAGTTTATGCTATTTGCAGCGACGGCGATATGATGGAAGGTGTAACCTCCGAAGCCGCCTCAATAGCGGGCCACCTGGAGTTGGGTAATATTATTTATTTATACGATGACAACCATATCTCCATTGAAGGGGACACCGATATCACTTTTAATGAAGATGTAGCAAAACGTTTTGAAGCTTATGGCTGGCATGTACAAACCGTAGATGACGGAAACGATATTGTAGCCATTGCCAATGCTATACGCAACGCAAAAGGCGAAACACAAAAGCCATCGCTGATAAAAGTTCGTACACAAATTGCATACGGAAGCCCGAACAAAGTAAATACTTCTGGTGCGCATGGTTCACCCCTGGGCGCTGCGGAGATCAGGCTGGTGAAAGAATTTTTTGGTTTTGATCCCGACCAGTCATTCGAAGTACCGGATGATGTAATAAAATACTATGCTGAAAAAGGTGCAAAAGGTGCAGCTCTTGAAGCTAAATGGAATGATCTGTTCAGCGCATATAAGGAACAATTCCCTGAACTTGCTGCCGAATATGAATTGTTCAGCCAGGGCGGCCTGCCCGCTGGATGGGAAGCAAACCTGCCTGTATTCAAAGCATCCGACCCTAAAATGGCTACCCGCCAGGCATCAGGGAAAGTATTGAATGCTATTGCAGATTGCTTACCGGCACTTATCGGCGGCTCAGCCGACCTTGCCCCATCTACCGACACCAATCTTAAAGCATATACTTCGTTTACAACCGAACATCGCGACGGCCGCAATTTCCACTTCGGAATCCGTGAACATGCGATGGGTTCAATATTGAACGGCATGGCATTAACAAACGGGATCATTCCTTTTGGAGCAACCTTCCTGATGTTTTCTGAATATATGCGCCCGCCGATCCGTTTGGCGGCTATTATGAAGATCCGCCCGATTTATGTTTATACGCACGATAGTATCGGTGTAGGTGAAGATGGTACAACCCACCAGCCGATCGAGCAATTAATCTCATTGCGTTCAATCCCAAATATTACTTTGATCAGGCCGGCCGATGCCAATGAAAGCGCACAGGCCTGGCGCGTCGCATTGGAGCATAAGAGTGGACCGGTAGCATTAATTTTTACAAGACAAGCATTGCCGATCCTCGATCAGGATAAGTTTGCAAAAGCTACCGGCCTTGAAAAAGGCGCTTACATATTATCTGAAGCCAGCAAAACACCTCAGGTTATCCTGATGGCAACAGGTTCGGAAGTTTCGTTGATATTGCAGGCACAGGCACAATTGGAAGCAGACGGCGTTTCCACCCGCGTGGTAAGTATGCCATCATGGGAGTTGTTTGAAAAACAGGATGCTGCCTATAAAGAAACAGTATTCCCTAAGACAATTAAAAAACGCTTGGCTGTTGAAATGGCCTCACCGCTGGGCTGGCATAAATATGTAAGCGATGAAGGTGATATATTGGCAATGACCACGTTCGGTGAATCGGCCCCGGCAGATGACCTGTACAAACATTTTGGCTTTACCGTTGATAATGTGGTGAAGAAAGCCAAGGCGTTGTTATAGATTTAAGAGATTTAAGACAAAGCACCAGATTAAGACTTACGAAGTTTTAGAAACTTCGTAAGTCTGTTAATCCTTTATCTAAAATGAATAAAAAACGTATTTTAATCGTTAATATAATCGTACTTGGTATGATCATGTTTTCGAATGTAAATGCGCAATCAAAAACTGATGAGAAGGAGAGCGCCCGTGTTTTTGTTCAAAAGTTTTATGATTGGTATGCAGTAGTGGATTCTTCCAGTATTGCGTCCCGAAAGAATCCGGTCGCTTCGGCGTTAGGCCAAAAAAAGGAGTGTTTTGACGTCCATTTACGTAAGGCAATTATGGATGATGAGCACGCTCAGGCAAAAGCAAAAGGCGAGCTTGTTGGCCTGGATTTTGATCCTTTTACCAATGCTCAGGATACAAGAGTTGGTTACCAAACAGGCAACGTTAAACAGATAGGGGATAAATTTTTTGTAGATGTCCATGATATTGCAAAGGGAAAATCGAAAGAAGCGATATTAGCCGCAGAACTGGTCGTAGTTGCAGAAGTCAGTAAAGCAAATGGGCATTGGGTTTTCACGAATTTCATATACAATATTAAAGACGGCAATGAAAACCTTTTACAAATATTGAAAAGTCTGGCGAAAAACCGCGTTAAGCGGTCGGCTAAGAAGTAATTTAAAACAACAAACTCCCCCTTTAGGGGGTCAGGGGACATGAAAATAGGAATAGCAGCCGATCATGGCGGATATAAATTAAAAGAGTTCATTCACCCGTTCCTGGTAAAATTAGGGCACGAGGTAATAGATTTCGGCGCTTACAAACTCGATAATACGGATGATTACCCCGATTTCGTTATCCCTTTGGCCGTAGCTGTTGCAGATCATGAAGTGGAACGGGGTATAGCAATCTGCGGAAGTGGTGTTGGGGCATCGGTTGCAGCAAATAAGATCCATGGCGTAAGGGCGGCTTTGATCAACGACTATTTTTCGGCCCACCAGGGTGTGGAGGACGATGATCTGAATATCATTTGCCTTGGCGGTCGCGTTACAGGAAACATGGCAGCCGAAGAATATATTACTGCCTTTTTAAATGCCAGTTTCACCGGTGCCGAAAGGCATTTGCGACGGTTGGGCAAGGTTAAGGAGCTTGAGAAATAATGATTAATTATAAAAAGTATTGATTTGATGATTTGAAAATTAATTTAACGAAGCTTTAATCATTTTCAAATCAGCACATCTTCAAATCTTCAAATAAAAAAATTATGGAAACAAATAAAGTAAAACAAATACACAGCTTTGGTCAAAGTATCTGGCTGGATTTTATTGACCGGGAAATTATTGCATCCGGAAATTTACAAAAATTGATTAATGAAGACGGGGTCAGAGGCGTTACTTCAAACCCTGCAATTTTTGAAAAGGCTATTACCAGCAGTTCTGATTATGATGCTGATATCCGCACCTTATCAGATGGCGAAAAAACTAACGAAGAAATATTTTTCGGGCTGGCTATCAGCGATATTAAAAATGCAGCAGATCTATTCAAAGGTGTTTATGATGAATCAAAAGGCACCGATGGCTATGTGAGTTTGGAAGTATCCCCGTTTTTAGCACTGGATGACGAAGGCACCACTAAACAGGCTGCTGAACTTTGGAAAGCAGTTGACCGCAAAAACGTGATGATTAAAATTCCGGGCACAAAACCAGGATTATCAGCCATCAGAAAATCTATCGGACAGGGTATAAATATCAATGTTACCCTGCTTTTTGGTTTACCACGTTACGAAGAAGTGACTGAAGCCTACATCTCCGGTTTGGAAGATCATTTGGCGGCCGGTCATTCAATTGGGCATATCTCATCAGTAGCCAGCTTCTTTTTAAGCCGTATTGATGTATTGGTTGACCCAATGCTTGATGAAAAAGGCCTTGGCGATTTAAAAGGCGAAGTTGCTATCGCGTCGGCAAAAAAAGCTTACGAAATTTATAAAAGGGTGTTCAGCGGTCCGCGTTGGGAAAAACTGGCCGCACAGGGTGCACAGTTACAACGTTTGTTATGGGCAAGTACCAGCAGCAAAAACCCTGCATTTAAAGACACCAAATACGTAGAGGCCCTAATCGGCGCCGATACTGTTGACACCGTTCCGTTAGAAACCATTGTTGCCTTCCGCGACCATGGTATTGCCGCAAACACTTTAGAAGAAGGCTTGGATAAAGCTACTGAAACATTAGAAAGGTTAAAAGCGGCAGGTATTGATATTGATGCCATCACCCAGCAATTAGAGGACGAGGGCATTGAAAAATTCAATAAGCCATTTGAAAAACTGCTGCAGACTATTGAAGATCAAAAAAGCAAAGTGTAATTAATTTGGAAGCTACATCGGTAAAAATACTGTTTTTTGATATCGGCGGCGTATTGCTCAGCAATGGCTGGGGGCATGAATCAAGGAAGGAAGCCGCTGAACGGTTTGGCCTTGACTATGAAGAGGTAAACGCCCTGCACAGTTTCATCTACAATGTTTATGAAATTGGCAGCATCGATCTGGATGAATACCTGGATACGGTGGTATTTAACCATCCCAGGGATTTTGCCCGCGAGGATTTTAAAGAGTTTATTTACCGGCAAAGCACCGAACTGCCTGATACATTGCAATGGCTGAAAGAATGGCGAAAAACCTGTGGGTTCAGGGTCATTTCCATCAATAACGAAGGCAAAGAACTGAACGATTACAGGGTTAAGAAATTCAAGCTGCACGAATGCTTTGATGCCTTTATCTCCTCCTGCGAAGTAAAAATGCGTAAACCCGATCCCGGCATATTTAACCTGGCGATGGGCGTGGCGCTGGCCCAGCCCAGCCAATGCGTTTATTTTGACGACAGGATTATGTTTGTAAGGGCCGCCCAAAAATTAGGGATCAGGTCTTTTCAGCATACTGATTTTGAATCAACCAAGAGAATATTAGAAGAATTAAAACAAGAAACATTCCAACCAAAATGAGCACAATACCAAATAAATATGCTTTTGGCATGATCGGCCTGGGGACCATGGGCCGCAGTTTACTGCTTAACATGGCCGATCATGGTTTTGCCGTTGCCGGGCACGATAAGGATGCTGCTAAAGTAGCATCACTTAACGAAGAGGGTAAAGACAAAAACGTAAAAGGCTTTGGCGATGTAAAGGAATTTATTCAAAGCCTTACAACCCCGCGTGCAATAATGATGCTGGTTCCGGCCGGTAAAATTGTAGATAGCGTTATTGAAGAGCTAAGCCCTTTACTGGATAAAGGCGATATTTTAATAGATGGCGGAAATTCGCACTTTACTGATACCAACCGAAGGGTTGATGAACTGGAATCCAAAGGCCTTCATTTTTTTGGCATGGGCGTATCAGGGGGTGAAGAAGGCGCACGACGCGGGCCAAGCATGATGCCCGGTGGAGACAAAGATGCCTACAATGTGATGAAACCCATTTTTGAAGCCATAGCCGCTAAGGTTGACGGCGTGCCATGTGTTACCTACATTGGGCCGGGAGCATCCGGCCATTTTGTTAAGATGGTGCATAATGGTATTGAGTACGGCCTGATGCAATTGATTGCTGAAACTTATGAGATCCTGAAAAAGGGGTTAAAGTTGGATAATGAAGCTATCGGCAAGGTATTTACCAGTTGGAACGAAGGCAGGTTACAGTCGTTTTTGTTGGAAATAACCAAAGATATATTCGCTTATAAAGCTCCGGGAACGGACCATTTGCTGCTTGACGATATTAAAGATGAGGCAAAAGCCAAAGGCACCGGCAAATGGACATCGCAGGTGGCGATGGACCTGCAGGCTCCCATCCCAACTATTGATTCAGCTGTAGCCATGCGCGATTTGTCGAAATACAAACAGATCCGTGAGCAGGCAGCTGACCTTTACAGTAAAGATGATCTGGCATTGAATGTTGATTCCGCGGAGTTTTTAATCGCGTTAGAGCAGGCTTTTTATTTTAACATGATCATCAGCTATGCGCAGGGAATGCATTTACTGGCCCGTGCTTCTGAGGAATACAAATACGATCTGAAGCTTGATGAAATTGCAAAAATATGGAGAGGTGGATGTATTATTAGGTCGGAGTTTTTGAACGACATTTTTAATGCTTACCAAAAAGACCCAAAATTAGCACATTTATTGCTTGATAAACAGGTGCATGACCTGGTTGCCACAGCTGTACCGGGCGCAAGGACAGTATTGTCAGCTACTATTGCAAAGGGTATTGCCGCGCCTGCTTATGCTGCTTCATTGAGTTATTTTGACAGCTTCCGGAGCAGGAGAATGCCATCAAACCTTACCCAGGCGCAGCGTGATTATTTTGGCGCGCACACTTATGAGCTGATAGGCAAAGAAGGCGTTTTTCATACCCAGTGGGTTGAAAAAAGCAACGACTAATTTGAAAACGGGTTATTTTATATTATTATATTTGTGATATGGCAACATTAACAGCAAAGAAATCAATATTTGATATGAGTCCGGAAGAACTTGAAGAGTATGTCAGGCCGGTTGCTTTAAAAGCGCAGCAAATGGATTTAGATAGTGGCGCATGGTTTTCTTATAAAAATGAATTATGTGTTGCGCCGGATATGTTTATCCATGAATTTAAAGATGGCCACAAGGAATTAATAAAATTAGGCAATCAGCCAGGTAAGTACACCGTTTTAAAGGTTTACTAAATGCCTGATTATACCATAATTGCCGGGCCAAATGGCGCTGGCAAAAGTACCTACTCAAATATTTTATCTTCTTCGGATTCACTAATTTTTGATGCAGATAAAGTTAAAGCGATAAAGGAAAAACAATACCCTGATCTTCCGGATGAAAGCATAGGAATGATGATCGATTCGGCCTACTGGGAAACAGAAGAAATTGCTATCGAACGACAAAAAGATTTAACCGTTGAGACTAATTTGAGAGATGATTTTTTAATAAACAGATCCATTTCATTTAAGAATAAGGGATATTCAACAAACCTGATTTATATGCTATTGCCAGACGTGGAAACCTCAACTGACCGGGTAAGTTTAAGGGTTGCTAAAAAGGGGCACTTTGTTGACGCCGAAAGTATAAAATACAATTTCGAACATAGTCTGATTACTCTTAAAGAACACTTTAAAAAATTTGACAATTTAAAAATACTTAGTTCTACTTTGGTTGCGAATCGTTACACCCTGAAAACTTTTCTTATTGTCAAAAACAACCAAATTAATTTTATTGATCCCAATGCACCAGCCTGGGCCAAACCAATTCTTGATGATATAATTCAAAAATTATCAACCAATTAAAATTCAAATTTTCTAATAATCAGCAGACAGAAAAACACACAATGGATTCAACTATAAAAACCCAGCCTACCATATTTGTAATTTTTGGCGGTACAGGCGACCTTACCTCACGTAAAATTGCGCCGGCGCTCTATAACTTATTCCTGGATGGCTGGATGCCGCATCTTTTTTCGATCATAGGTACAGGCCGCACACAGCTTTCCGACGAACAATTCAGGGAAAACCTGCTAAATGATATCAACCAGTTTTCGCGAAGCGGCAAGGCTGAGAAGGAAAAATGGGACGAGTTTGCAAAAAATGTTCATTACCAGGTATCCGACATCAAAGATGCCGAAACATATAAGGAATTTGGCAAACGGGTTGACAAACACAACGAGGAATGGAATGTTACGGCCAACGTAATCTATTACCTGGCGGTTTCACCCAATTTCTTCCCTATAATTGCTTCAAATATCTCCAAAGCCAAACTGGCTACCGACAAGGACAAAGTAAGGATCGTTATTGAAAAACCTTTTGGACACGACCTGGAATCGGCAAAAGAGTTGAATAAATTACTGTCAGGAATTTTTAATGAATGCCAGATCTACCGCATTGATCATTATCTTGGTAAAGAAACCGTGCAGAATATTATGGCCTTCCGTTTTGCCAACTCGATATTAGAGCCTATCTGGAACCGTAATTATATAGAACATGTGCAGATCTCTGTTACCGAAAAATTAGGCGTTGAAGGCCGCGGCGATTATTATGACGGCGCGGGTGCTCTGCGGGATATGATACAAAACCATTTGCTGCAGTTGCTTTGCTTTGTGGCCATGGAAACCCCGATAAGTTTTGATGCGGATGAGGTGCGCAACCGTAAAGTGGATGTATTGCGTGCTATGCGTAAGTTTTCACCTGAAGATGTGCGTATGTCGGCTGTTCGCGGGCAATACAGCGAGGGCTGGATGGAAGGTAAAGAAGTACCGGGCTACCGCGACGAACCCAAAGTTGACCCTGATTCAAATACTGAAACATTTGCCGCCATTAAATTCTTTGTTGATAACTGGCGCTGGCACGGTGTGCCATTTTATATGCGTACAGGGAAAAGGATGCATCAAAGCGCCTCAATCATTACCATACAGTTCAGGGATGTGCCGCACCTGGTATTTCCGGCAGAGGCAACAGAAAGCTGGCAGCAAAACAGGCTTATCATCAGCATACAACCCGAGATGAGCATCCGTTTACAAGTGCAGGCAAAACGCCCCGGCCTCGATATGGTGTTAAATACCGTTGATATGGTTTTTGATTACAAAGGAACTTACAGCAGTCAGGCGCCGGAAGCCTACGAAACACTGATACTGGATACAATGTTAGGCGACCAAACCCTGTTTATGCGTGGCGACCAGGTAGAAGCTGCCTGGGAACTGATTATGCCGATTTTAGATACCTGGCAAGGTAAAAAGAGCCTTAATTTCCCCAACTATTCAGCAGATTCCTGGGGGCCTGAAATTGCAGAAGCATTGATTGCCCGTGATGGGTATCATTGGTTCTCGCTGCCAATTGGGGGGAAAAAGTAGTCAAAGTGATTAGAGATTGGAGGTTAGAGATTAGTTTTTAGCACCTAATCTCCAATCTCTAACCTCTGATCTCTAATCTCAAAACCATGAAACTAAATATTTTTAATACTGAAAACGAAGTACTGGCTGCATTGGCAGCACACTTTGTTAAGATAGCCAATGAGTCGGTTGCTGCGAATGGCAAGTTCTCGGTAGCCTTGTCGGGCGGCAGTTCGCCTAAAAAACTTTATGAGTTACTGGCTTCATCCTATAGCGAACAGGTGGCCTGGGAAAAGGTTTATTTCTTCTTTGGGGATGAAAGGAACGTTCCCCAAAATCATCCCGACAGCAATTACCTGATGGCTAAGAATGCTTTGTTTGATCCATTGCATATCAGCGCCTCAAATATTTTCGCGGTTGACACCAGTTTGCCTCCAAACGAGGCCGCTCAGCAATATGAAGAAGAAATTGAAACATTTTTTGATGATGGCGAGCTGAGTTTTGATTTGATTTTGCTTGGCCTCGGCGATAATTCCCATACAGCTTCACTGTTCCCGTTTACACCGGTTTTACACGACAGGACGCCGGGCGTTAAAGAAGTTTTTTTACCCGACCAGCAGGTGTACCGCATCACCCTGAATGCCCCATTAATTAACGAGGCGCAGCATATCGCGTTTTTAGTTTACGGCGAAGGAAAAGCCATCGCCGTGCATCACGTGCTGGAAGATGACGAAGATATTGAAGAATTCCCGGCGCAATTAATAGAGCCTATTGTTGGCGAAATACAATGGTTTTTGGATACAGCGGCGGCGGCGATGCTGGATAACCGTTAGCATATTTACAAAGGGGAATTAGGGATATTGATAAACCATGACTGATGCATTATTAGATTTCAAAGCTGCATCGCAGCGCTTAAAGCACGTCGTAAAACATACGCCGCTTGAATTTCACGCCGGGCTATCCAAAACATACGATTGCGAAATGTACCTGAAACGGGAAGACCTGCAGATCGTTCGTTCCTACAAACTGCGCGGGGCTTATAATATGATCAGCCAGTTAACTCCGGATGAACTTCGACGGGGTGTGGTATGTGCCAGTGCCGGTAACCACGCGCAGGGCGTGGCATTTTCATGCAATAAGATGAATATCCGTGGTGTGATCTTTATGCCGGAGATAACGCCAAAACAAAAAATTTCGCAGACAGAAATGTTTGGCAACGGGCATGTGGAAATAGTGCTGACAGGCGACACTTTTGACGAAGCTCTGCTGGAGGCCCTGACATATACCAAAGCACACCAGATGACCTTTATACCCCCCTTTGATAATTACAGCATCATTGAAGGCCAGGGTACTGTTGGCGTTGAAATACTGGAAGACCTGCCCGGCGCCGAAGTGGTAATAATGCCAATCGGCGGTGGCGGCCTGGCTGCCGGGGCCGGAAGCTATTTGAAACAGCAAAACCCCGGTATTTATCTTATTGGTGTTGAACCGGAAGGTGCGCCAAGCATGCTCAAGGCATTTGAACATGGCGGTCCGGTGAGTTTGCCCGATATAAACCGCTTTGTTGATGGCGCCGCCGTAAAAACCGTCGGGCATTTGACTTATGCGCTATGCCGCGATGTTTTAGACGAAATGCTTCTTGTACCGGAAGGAAAGGTTTGCACCACCATATTAAAGCTGTATAACGAAGACGCTATCGTTGTTGAACCCGCAGGTGCATTATCCGTTGCCGTACTGGATGCCTGTAAGGACAAAATAAAAGGCAAAAAAGTAGTTTGCGTAATCAGCGGCGGCAATAATGACATTGAACGGATGCAGGAGATCAAGGAGAAATCTTTGCTTTATGAAGGCCTGAAACATTATTTCATTATCAAATTCCCGCAACGGCCGGGAGCATTGAAATTGTTTGTAAACAATGTGTTAGGTCCGCATGATGACATTACCCGTTTTGAGTTTATCAAAAAAACATCGAAAGAAAGCGGCCCGGCTTTGGTGGGGATCGAACTGAAATCGGCGGATGATTATCCGGCGCTGCTAAAACGCATGGAAGCGCACCGTTTTGAAGTATTAGAACTAAACAGGGACCAAACTTTGTTTGAGTTTTTGGTATAGGATTACTCTTTTGCGAATTATTTTATTGCTTTTACCCGCTAAATATGAAAACATTGTTTGGCGTTTTCCATTAAAGCCCTATATTTGCAATCCTTTAAATAATAAGGGGGATTAGCTCAGCTGGCTAGAGCGTTTGCATGGCATGCAAGAGGTCATCGGTTCGACTCCGATATTCTCCACATTGATAATCAGGCTTTTAGAACAACTTCTGAAAGCCTGGTTTTTTTGTGGGTACAACATAGGCACAACACTTTCCTTTATTTTTATCGTGTTTTCTTCGCCACAACCTGCCTGAAAAAAAAACAGTAGGTTTTTTAGTCAAAATAGCTTATTGCAAATCCCCTCTGTGGGATAAATCATTGAACACACCATTCCATTTTACCACTCAAGGGACTAACGGCACGGGGCGGGTAAAATGTAAAGGCCCGGCAAGCCAGTGAAAAACAAAACACAGTTGCCCGCTCGTATAGCTTAACATTTTATCTCCCCGTGAACTGTCTTTGCTTTACTGGTGAATGAGGAACGCATAAAAGTGTCTGCGAAGCCCGTAACTCACGCTAATCGCAAACCCTTGTTAGCGGTTTTGTTCTCATTTCTTCGTCAGTTTGTATCTCAAATGTGTTGTTAAGTCTGAAGGTATTACTTCTGCAATTTGAATATCATATATGTCTTTGTCAATGCCGTCAAACAGCCGGATACCACTTCCTAAAAAAACGGGGGCAATGTGAATGAAAAATTCGTCTATAAGCCCTGCATTAAGATATTGTTGAATAGTATCCGCGCCACCTTGTATCCTTATGTCCCTTCCTTTGGCTGATTGTCTTGCTTTTTCCAATGCACTTTGTATTCCGTCATTGATGAAATAAAATGTTGTTGTCCCTTTTTGCACCCAGGGCTCGCGTTTTTCGTGGGTCAGCACAAAAACATCCGCTTTGTATAGATCTTCCTTCCAATGGACCTCGCCTTCTTCAAACATCCGTTTTCCCATAATGTAAGCACCTGTTCTTGCAAACACATCATCAATTAACTTACTGTCTGCACCATACTCTTCACCTCCCTCCATATTGACGTTTTTCCAAAATGCTTTTTGTTTAAACATCCACATGTGAATTTTTCCTGCAACACCGCCCATTGGGTTGCCCGGACTCCTGTTATCGCCTGCGAAAAAACCATCAAGTGATATTCCGCTGTCAAAGATAATTTTGCTCATAATTTTTATTTATTGTTTGTTTGTCAATTTAATTTTTGTCCATTGATCTGATTGTTAGCTAAATAAATGTTATTCGTGTAATTGGCCGGTTAACAGTTGATTTAGTTTATTAAACATCATGATCCAGCCACTATAAGCACCTGTTTTCCTGGCTTTCTCTTCAGAAACAGTTTCATGGATTGTTGCTTTTGTTTGATTACCTATTGATTCAAACGTCACAGTGGTCAGGATTTCGTCAGGCCACTGCGCTGACATTCCTGCTGCTAATGCATCTGTCGTATCACCATTTTCATTAGTAAATCGCATGGAGAAAACCAGCTTTTCTGGTTTCAATATTTCCAAATAAGTACCCATAATCCAGTTGCCGCCATGTACTGGATGATGAATATAGTAATGGAACCGGCCTCCTTGTTTTACTTCGATAGACTTGTATGCAATGGTACATCCATCCGGAGCATACCAGCGCTTGAGTTTTTCAGGGTCGGTCCATGCTTCAAAAACCTCCCCAATGGGGGCATCAAATAAGTGGGTTATTAAAAGTTCTTTGTCTTTTGATTTCATTTTTATAGTTTTTTTGCCTCCGCTAAAAATTTATCCAGTTTCTCAAAGCGCTGACCCCACTGCTTACGGGATTGGTTCACCCAATCAACCACCTCATCTAATTGACCCAGCCTGGCCTCACAAAATTGTTCCCGGCCTTTCTGGGTAAGCGTAATCATGCCGCATTCATTTAAAACTTTAAGATGCTTAGCAATTCCCTGCCTGGTAATTCCCGAATCTTCTACAATTTGACCAATATTTAATGCCCCTCCCGATAACTTTCGAATAATCATTCTTCTGGTAGGGTCTGCAATTGCCTGATAAACGTCTCGTCTTTCGATCATAATACAACCATTTGGTTGCCAAATATAAATACAACCATTTGGTTGTGCAAATTTTTTTTATAATTTTTCCAGAAATAAGATTTTTAGGAATAGTTGTTGTTTTATTATTTTGGCACACCACCCGATTTTTACGCTTAGGCACCAAAAGCGCCGGTCGCTAACTTTCCCCTGCCGTGACATGCTCAATTCCCATACGCATTATTGATAGACATCTCTATTGGCCCGGCTTCATTAAAATAAAAAACGCCCTCTAAAAGATTGAAGAAACCGCTGAAATAGACGATAAAACCTTTAATAGATCATATAATTCATGGGAAATGGCTTTATTTTGAATAAATAAACCATTTTTTTTAAGAAAATGTATGATTGTTTTATAATTATTCATATTATCGCAGAGATTTGTATGCAAATAA
>JBIOHE010000036.1:0-21100 GCA_044448725.1 Sphingobacteriales bacterium
CCAGTATGCAAGTTCCCGCTATAACCTTCACTAATAGCTACCGAATTAGCTTTTGACAATGGGTACTCAGATCTCATCACCTCATCAGTGGTTCATTTGCATTCATCTCTCTTATTCTTACCTGACTACTTCCCGTAGCCTATTCATCTTTCCGTTCAAAACCGTTGCATTACTGCTTCAGCACCGAGAGGTGGTTTAATGCCTCCGCTTGCACAGCGACATTGGTAGGCCTGCTACCATCTTTTATACAACATTTGATTACCATACAACGGTAATCCTTTCACGGCACACGGTAGCTTTCCTGATGGATTATAATCCCCAAATAACACATCGGCTACAGCCAGTCCGCCCGATTCTCCTCCATACCATGCCTGTAGTATGGCATCGCAACTTTCGGTTTCGGGTGTCAAAGCAATAGCAGAACCAGAACAGTTTACAAATATGACCTTTTTACCGGCCTTTTTCAACGCCTGCAAATATTTACGCTGGGATACGGGAAGGTTAATGTCTGTACGGTCGCCACCTTTAAACCCGGGGATTTCTATCGGCATTTCTTCACCTTCTAATTTAGAAGAAATTCCTCCAACAAAAACCACTACATCTATTCCTTTCAATTTACTTATCAGGTCATCATAGTTCACAGGGATCTCCCTGCCAAAATTTAATTTTAAACTGGCATCTGCCCAGTCAAAAACCGCCGAAAACCTGATTTCAATTTTGTATTCTTTTCCGGCTTCTGCCTTGAAAGGTACTCTGGAAGGCACGGCCTGGTACGAATCCTTATTCAGCAATGTTTCGCCGTTAACAACTACCTGGCACTTTCCGGCATACTCCAATCTAAAAACTAACATTTCGGATTGCGAAGATTTATAAACAGTTTCATATTTGCCCGAGAAGTTTTTAAGGTTTACCCCCTGACTAAATTGATGCTGGCCTGCCGTGGTTAACTGTATAGGGCTAACAATCTGGTCGGACGCCACTGCATCCCCTTTAAATTCCTTGTTATTCCAATAAGTTACCTTCATTCCTGTTTTACCGTCAAACAAACATTTTCCGAGCAAATTTTCGGTAATCATATCCTCCGTAAGGTCGCAGCCCCTGTCATAAAATATCTTATCGGCAGAGAGTTTTGCTTTAATCCCATCGAGCACGGTAACAGTATTTTGCGGATAACCGTTGTAGTTGCCCCACATCAAAGCTTTTTCGTCTGCGTTCGGGCCAATTACTGCAATCTTTTTTTTCGATTCAGATAGTGGAAGGACACCCTTTTTATTCTGCAACAAGGTCATAGATTCCTGTGCTATCTGAAGCGCCAGTTTCTGATGGTCTTTGGAATTTACCACCGACATTGGAATTTTTGACCAGGACACCAGCGAGTCGTTATCCATTTCGCCTAAATCGAAACGACCAACCAAAACCCGCATCAAATGTTTATTTATTTCTTCTTCTGTTACCAGGCCCTTTTCCACAGCCTGGGGCAATTTATCAAATGCGTACCCAAATCCGCATTCAACATCGGTTCCGGCCCACACACCTTTAGACGCAGCATGAACATCGTCGGATGAAACTTTATGGTTACTATAAAAATCGGCTATAGCCCCGCAGTCCGAAACAACCAAATATTTAAAGCCCCAGTCGTCGCGAAGTATTCGCTGTAATAAACGGGTACTGCCGCAACAAGGTTCATCGTCTAAACGCTGGTAAGCGCACATCACTTCGCGGACACCGGCTTGCTGTACCAACGATTTGAACGCCGGCAAATAGGTTTCCCATAAATCGCGCGGGGCAACGTTATTGAGGTTTAAAACATGACGGCTCCATTCCGGCCCCGAATGAACGGCAAAATGCTTGGCGCAGGCCAGAAGTTTTTTATACCTCGAATCGGAAGGCCCCTGAAGCCCGTTTACAACAGAAATGCCCATACGCGAGGTTAAATAAGGGTCTTCACCATAAGTTTCCTGTCCGCGGCCCCAGCGCGGGTCACGAAATATATTTATGTTGGGCGTCCAAACCGAAAGGCTCATGAACGCACGGTTTTCTTCGCCGTTTTTCCTTGCCTGGTTGTATTTCGCACGAAATTCGTCGGAAACGGCGTCGAATACATGGTAAACAAGTTTATCGTCAAATGATGCAGACATCCCGATCGGTTCAGGAAAAACAGTGACACCGTTGCTTTGCGCAAGGCCATGCAAGGCTTCGCTCCACCAATTGAATTTTTTTATGCCCAACCGGGGGATAGCCTTTGACTGATCACACATCAGGTCGGCTTTTTCCTGTAACGACAAACGGGATATTAAATCCTTAGCTCTTTCTTCCGAACTTAATTTGGGGTCCTGATACGGCGCCTGCCCAAAAAGTTTTAAGGAAAATAATAAAATAGCACCAATAATTAAAGCTCTTTTCATCGTATATTATTTTTGGATTTTAAATACTACTGCAATGTTATTCGGAACTGTTGCAGGTTTTTTGATCGTCATTGAATCAGCGTTTTGTTCCCAGTGAACCGTTTCGTTACTGCCAAGTATTTCAATTTTCTTAATTTCACCGGCCTCCGTGTTTTTACCAAGTGCCTTTATAACGATATCTTCGGCAGGAACGCCAAACGTCGTAACATACAGGATATTTCCTTTCTGGTTGAAACGAATATCCTTTGCAGTGAATTTAGTTTTACCTTCGTTATAACCCTGGGCTTTTAAGGGGTTGGAAGCATCGGCAGAGGGTCCTTCCCCAAACACTTTCCATGGGCGTGTATCAAAGATGCTTTCTTTATTAATATCCATCCAGGCGGCAATGCCGTTCAGAACGGCAACTTCTTTATCATCGATAGTGCCATCGCCGCGGACAGGGATATTGAGCAGCAGGTTACCATTTTTGCTAACAATATCAATTAGCATTTGAATAACTGATCCGGCCGATTTGTAACCATTGCGCTCATACAACCCTATATCGTAATGCCAGCTCCCAATGCAGGAACATGTTTGCCACGGATAGCTCTGTGTACCATCCGGCACGCCGCGCTCTACGTCCCAAACCAAACATTTCTTTTCCTCTTCTTTGAGTTTTTTCCCGAACAAAACAGCATTTAGCTTGCCATGGTGCGTAGCCATATTTTGGTTATAAAAATTAGCGGCAATTTTTAACCCGACATCACTTGCCGGATGCAAGGGAAGGCTCGTGTCATCAAAGTAAATCAAATCAGGGTTATACTGCTTTATCAGGTCCATGGTTCGGTTGTAAAATTTTTCGCAATAAGCTTGCGATGGCCAGTCGGCCTTATTGTCCCAGTCCCAATCCCACACGTTGACCAATTCGTGCTTTTGGGCATATAGTTCCTGAGGGTCCATCCCCTCCCACCAGGTCCCTTTGCCGGCGGCTTTGGTAAGGTTGCCATCGTAGGGCACACCCGCTAACGGCCCGCTTTTATCCGATCCCTGCGATGTTTGATAGAATGACCAGGCATGTGCTGCATGGACACTTACGCCAAGCGGAAGTGCATGTTTTTTAGCTGCTTTGGCCCAGCCGCCGATAATATTTTTTTGCGGCCCGACACGAACGGAATTCCACTCGTGGTGTTTGCTGTTCCATAAATCCAAATTGTCGTGATGGTTGGCCATGGCAACAAAATATTGCGCCCCCGTGCGCTTATATAGCGCCACAAGTTTTTCGGGGTCCCAGTTCTCTGCTTTCCAATCGCGTATAACTTCCTTAAAACCCGCTTTAGAAGGATGCCCGTAATGGGCTACCTGCCATTTGTAATCGCCGGAGTTTTCTTCATACATACTACGTGCATACCAATCGCCTTGCCCCGGCTGGCATTGCGGCCCCCAGTGCGCCCATATACCAAACTTGGCATTACGGAACCATTCGGGTGCTTTATAGGAAGAAAGAGAACCCCAGTTAGCCTCGAATGGCCCTGAAGCCATAATTTCGGACTTGCTATTAAGTATGCTATCAGCGGCATAAAGTTGCCTCATTAATATCGTTGCCGGGATTGAGGCTGCCAGATGCTTTAAAAGTTGCCTGCGTTTCATTATGTGTTATTTTTTTATTTCAATTCGTAAGTAATTACTTTATACACCGCAGGGGTTTGCACCTCGGTGCTTTTAGCCGATCCCAATACAGGTTGGTTTGGCCCTGGCTGAGGGGGGATTACCTGCCCGTCTAAAGTTTCCGAAACCATTGCTTTGCGGCCGGTTACAATTAAACAGTCGTTATGCCAGGTTTCATCGCCGTTAAGCATACGGGTAGTTACCCACTTTTCGCCTTCAAATTTTCCTTCAAATACCTGCCCAACGCGGATTTTTTTTGATGGGATTACCGATTCAAATCTCACTTGTGCGGTAACGCCTGCTACAATATATTCGCCGGGGGCAGTTTGAATAACGAGGCCATATCCTGTATTGTCCCAATCATTATATCGTACAACTACTTTATCCGCGCCAAATACAAGCGTGTCGGCGGTAACGTTTTTTGTGCGCATAAAACCCCGCATTTTGCCTGTCCCCTGATATTTTATCAGGTATGGCATTAACTCATTTATTACAGAGATTGCCTGCCGGTAAGCTAAATTGGTATAAGCATCTTCAATCCCAAAAGGAGAAAAGCAAATGGCATCATGTTCGGCATAAGCATAAAAAGCCCGGGCCTGTTCAGTAGTGCTTTCGGGAATAAAAAGCGGATTATCAGAACGATGGTACATCGACAATATTTCTTTATAGTTGGGTGCATAAATATCAGGTGCGCATATATCAATATCGGGCGCAATGGCTTTGTAAATATCAATTACCCTGGATACAGGCCCTCCGTTTGGATACGTCCCCGGGAAATCGGTAGGCTTTTGAACCAGCCAGGCATTTACATACATTGGAAGGTTTAATTCTTTTTTACCTGAACGGCATATTTCATTTATATATTTGGCATATTGCCATGTCATGAAGAAGTTTTGTGCACTTTTCATTGAATCAGCAAATATTTCAGACCATGTTCCTTTGGTTTTGCTTCCGTTTTTTTGCCAAACATTTTTGATTTCCGGGGCCAGGTTATTTGTGTGTGTTTGCAAATACCGGATTAAGGTTTCTGGCACCTGCGACTTAAATAAGTCGAGCGCTTGTTTATTGTAATCAATATCCTGGAATGCCCCAACTTCGTTTTCGGCCTGGATCATTATTACGGTATGGTCTTTGTCTATTTCCTTTATTCGTTTCATTAATTGCACAAATGCCTTTCCATCGGCCATTTGCGCTTCCTTGCAAAAAGGTGAAATTACTTCGCCGGTGCTCCCGTTACTTTGTTTCAATTTAAAAAAACGTTTTGAATCTTTTTTTACCCAAAGCGGCGGATAAGTGGAAAGTCCGTTTTTCCAGCTTGCAAACCATATTATACAAAGTTTTAGTTTGTTTTCGCGGGCCTGGGATATGACCCCGTCGATAAGGGAATAATCAAATTTACCCTCCTGAGGTTCAAATTGTTCCCATGCAACAGACGCGATAACGGTATTAAGCCCCATTTCTTTTAATTTGGGAAAAATGGGGGCCAAATAGGTTAAATCAGACGATGTAGAGTTATGCAACTCGCCGGAAACCATAATAAATGGCTTACCATCAACATACAGCCTCGTTATATTACCCTCTTTTTTTAGTTGAGGTAGTTCCTGCGCATGCAAATAAACTTGTATGGCTGCAGAAAATAAAAGGGTGAGCAGAATTAATTTTTTCATAAAACTTTCTAATGATTTCAACAGGGTGCAATTCAAATTGTCGCTTCAATATCAAGCGTTCCTACGGAACGCAAATAACGCTTTAATTTAATGCTGCCAACCAAACGTCCCGATGGGACATGTATAACGAAACTCGTCCTGTAAGGACGTCTGGTTGGTAGAAAAAACATAGAATCGCCGTTTTACGTTCCATAGGAACGTTTCGTGCTTATGCGACAAGTTGAATTGCCCCCCCCTCAACAAGAAAACAAAACTTGTTGAATTGTTATTTTTTTAATTTACTATATGTCAACACTTTGCATTATACGCTCATTGCTAAACGATAGCGTTTTCTGTGCGTTAATTATTTTTCGCTGATAACCCCTGTAAATCCGCCCCTTGGCAGGCATTGAATTTGCAGTGTACCTGATTTTTTTACACTACTAATTTCACTTGCAATAGATTTGGTATCGACCCCATCTTTAAATATTTGGAACGAATAGTCTGCGTTGCCTAAAAAATTAAAATTAAGGTTCAGTGTTTGCGGAGTGTCTTTGCCATTAAGTCCGGCAACATACCAAAGCTTGCCTTTCCTTCGTGCTATAACAACCATTTCGCCCGGATAGCCGTCAATCAGTTTGGTTTCATCCCAGGTTGTAGGGAACGCCATTAAAAATTTACGGGGCGCATCATCCAGGCCATAATAGGCAGTGGGCCTGTCGGCGAAATGCTGTAACCCCGATTCGAATACTACGGCCAAAGCCAGCTCGTGCGCATAAGATGTTTTATGTTCGTGCTGCGAATTGGAAAAGGTTACCGGTGTATAGTCCATAGGACCAACAATATTCCGCGTAAATGGAAGGGTTGTATTATGCGAAGCAGCCATATCGGTTAAAACGCCGGCGTTATTATACCATTCGGCACCGTACACCGCTTCGGTACTCATCAAATTAGGATAAGTACGCGCCCAGCCGCGGGGTACAGTAGCACCATGAAAATTTACCAGCAGTTTGTGTTTTGCCGCATCTTCCAAAATATCCATATAATACTTCATCATCTCCTGCTGGTCGCCTCCAAAAAAATCTACCTTGATACCGGATACGCCTATATTATTCAGCCATGTAAATTCCTTTTCTCTTTTCTCGTGTGTTAACAGTCTGTCCACCGGGGTCGGGCCAAGCCAGTCTGTACCCGAATTATACCATAAAAGTGTTTTGATGCCCTTGCTTTTTGCATAATTCACCGCATCTGTTACCGTTCCTCCATTTGACATTACATCCCATTCCCAGTCAATCAGCACATAAGGCCATTTCATTTTCACAGCCAGGTCAATGTATTCCACCACCTTTTTATAATCCTTCGAGCCATGGTTATTTGCCCAATATACCCAGGCCACGCTTCCCGGTTCAATCCATTTCGTGCCGGTAAAGGTAGCAGGTTCGCTTACATCGGTAATTAGTGTACTTTCCACCAAATCAGATAGTGCGCCCACCATCATCACATGCCACTGCGATTTCCATGGCAAACCGGAAACAGCACCGCTATTCCAGTTTTTATTTGCCGGCGGGTATGTCACCTTATACAGGTTTTCGCCTGGCTTATAGCTAAGGTGGGCCGCACAATTTTGCCGCGTTATATCTGCCTCCGAAATAAGCACCCATAAGGGCTGGTCATTAACTTTATACAAGGCTGGGTATGCCCAATCACCGGCATTTTTTTCCTCATTTGCACCATTGTTAAATGGGTAAAACTTCTCGTAAGATTTATCAAAGGGCTGCATCCACCTTGCCGTACCTTTCGGGATAGCATAGCTGGTGGCTTCATCGGTAATTGCTAACGAGGAGTCGGACTTGTTAGGGAAAGTGTACCTGAACGCAATCCCGTTGTTATAAACCCTGAAAGTGATATTCAGGGGCTGTTTTGAAGCATTTTGGTAGCTAAATGTTTTTTCGGCGCCAAAATTTTCGCAAAGTCTCCGCTTTCCGGTCAGCATTTCATATTTGTCGTGAACCGAGACAGGCTTGCCTTCGTCAATTAATTTAAGATTTGATACAAATTGCTGATCGGCTCTTAATATGCCCAATGGAGAAGATGGCAGCACTTCAACATAAGTCCCGTTGCTTTTATACAGCACTTTAAAATAAGCCTGACCCATGGGCTGCATTTCAACAACAACCTTAATCTTTTTATCAGGAGACATAACTTGCTGGGCATAACCTACGGAGCCTAAAAAAAGGCTCAGAACTAAGAAAAGACTTTTCATCTGTTTTTTTTATAAGAGTATGTTGCGGTAGTTGAAATATTTTTGCTAACGTCCAAGTGTTTTGATGTGTAGAATTGCCTCAGGTAAACCAAGTGAACTTACTGTAAGCTTTATATCGCCGGCTTTTTGCGTACTTTTAATTACCACCTGTGCCTGTCCGTGCCAAGCTTTACGCGTATTTCCTGCATACGGGTCGGTGTCTTTCATATCCGCATTTGCTACTCCTGCAATTGTACCAGGCCCGTCAATTTCAAAATGCAGGCGGTTTGCAGCATTTGGTTGAATTATTCCGTCCTTGTCTGTTATCTCTATGGTAACATAAGACAAGTCTTGTCCATTTGCTACGATTTCTTTTCGATCAGCAGTTAATTGAATTTTTGCAGCATCGCCTGAAGTTTGCAGAATGGTTGATTCAATTTCCTTATCATTCTCAACGCCAACCGATTTCAGTAACCCAGACGAATAAGGCACTGAAAATGTGGCTTTAAACTGTTGGTCGATGGTTGTTGCCTGTTCGCTAATAAGTTTATTATTCAGATAAAGCCTGACTTTGGGATATTTTGAATACACTTCCACCTGAATATTTTTACCTTCAAATCCAGGCCATGTCCAGCTTTCCCAGGTTGGCCATACCGACCACCAGGTTTCTTTGATTTCAATTGGTTCAGGGGCTGGCTCGCGAACAGCCATATAAAGCTTTTCGGTATTATTATACAACATGCTTCTGTAATGTGATATGGGTTTTCTCCACCCTGTTATATCTATATCGCCACAATAAGCACCATGCCATGGAAATAAGTCATGTTCCCAGTGTTCACCAGGTACGTCACCCGAATAGTACCAGCGACCTATACCTGATTCTCCAAGATAATCTACAGCGGTCCAAACAAAATCGCCAATAATGTAATTGTGGTTTTGTACCAGTTTCCAATTGGCAAAAGCATCCTTTGGGTAGGACTCTGTTTGAACAATTATGCGCGAAGGAACCCGCTGATGGTCCGCAGGCGCATTCCACAAATGATAATTATAACCGCCAACGTCATGCGCCGCCATCAGCGGGTCAAGTGCTGCCCAATCCTTGCCAGCTTCTACAATAGCAGATGTAACAGGACGGGTATTATCTATTTCTTTTACAGCTTTGGCAAGCATTTTGGCAGTTTCAACAGCCTGGGGGCTGCCCCTCTCCGGTATTTCATTGCCAATACTCCACATAATAATGGAAGGGTGATTGCGATCCCGCAAAACCATTCCGTCTAAATCGCGTTTCCACCAACGGTCAAAATACTGAGCATAATCATATTTGTTTTTCCCAACTCTCCAGCAATCAAATGCTTCATCCATAACCAACAGGCCCAATCTGTCGCAAGCATTTAAAAAAGCCACTGAAGGGGGGTTATGAGAAGTTCTTACAGCGTTAAATCCAGCTTCCTTAAGCAACTCCACCTTGCGTTCCTCTGCACGGTCAAAAGCAGCAGCACCCAGGCAACCATTATCGTGGTGCATACAGCCGCCATTGAGCTTTACTGCTTTGCCGTTGAGCTGGAAACCATTTTCAGCCGTAAATTTTATGGAACGTATGCCAAAGTTGTTTTTTGTTTCGTCAACGACCTTTTTATTTTTTAACAACTGTATCTGAGCGTCATATAAATGAGGCGTTTCCGGCGTCCATAGCAGTGGATCTTTCACCATTATCGTCTGGACAATTTCCTTCTCACTATTGGCAGTCAGCTCAACTTTTATTTGGTTATTTCCTGCATTTTTAGAATTTGCGTCCCATAACCGGGTGCTAATTACAATACTTTGGGCTATGCCGGTTTCGTTTTTTATTAACGTTTTAATTTGTACAATTGCTTTTTTTGAAGAAACATCAGGGGTTGTGATCGCAACACCCCGGTCAGCTATATGCACAGCATCCGTAACCACCATCCAAACATGGCGATAGATACCGGAACCACTGTACCACCTGCTGTTCACCTGTTGCGAATTGTCCACCTTTACCGCTATCACATTTTCGCCGTTAAAATCCAGGTAAGGTGAAAGGTCATAACTAAACGATGAATAGCCATAAGGATAAATTCCAAGCGATTTTCCGTTAATGAAAACTTCAGAATTCATATAAACCCCTTCAAAATAAATAGAAACTTTTTTGCCTTTCCATTCACCCGGAACTTTGAGGGTTTTCCGGTACCAGCCAATACCTGCCGGGAAATACCCGCCTGCACCGCCTGTCGGATTTTTAGGGTTTATTTTTCCTTCAATACTCCAATCGTGCGGCAAATCAATGTTACGCCAACGCTCATCGTTAAAATCCTTTAACCTGGCAGCAGCAGTATCACCCAAAAAGAATTTCCAGTTAAAGTCGAATAATTGCTTTCTTTCCCTGTCATTTTGTGCATAGCCCCAAAAAGAACTTAATAATAGCATGGATACCAACACTATTTGTTTTGTGAAATAACATTTTTTGCATGAATTTAAGCTGTACATTTTTATTTCGTTTATATCTATAATTTGTTTTATCCAATTTGATTCACTTTTCAATAAGCATTATTTACTTACATATTCCAATATAAATCCGTACCGATATGGCTTATTTCCCGGATTGGTATATTTCTCCATTGTTTTAGCGCCCCATGTATCATCACCACCAACCCCGTGAATATTCAAATCAATATTCAGGTTAATAAAATCACGTTGCGGAAGCTGGTAATCATGCCGTGTGTTTTCCAAATCGTCCTCCGTATAAGGCCATGCCCGAAAATTTAGCGGCTGCAAACCAGTTATTTTAATGGTGCTATTGTTTTGGGTACTTAAAGAAAACCAGCGAACATCACAGCGATTGGCATTGTCTTGCGGCGCCGGATATGAAACCACGAAATTTTTTAATGCTGAATGATATTCGCCAATCAACGAACCTGTTTTCCTGTCGGGATAATTTTCATAAGGGCCCCGGCCGTACCAGTCGATGGTACTATAGTTTTCCGGGATACGTACCCTCATGCCAAATTTGGGAATCAAAGGAATGGTATCGCACAGAGGCGTATAGGTTGCTTCAACTTGTAATTTCCCCTCACCGTTTAATTGGTAATTCAGCGTATAGTTTGCGCCAATGGTTGGCAAATTCATCTCAAATTTAACGGATACGAATTTGTCTTGCCTCAATATATCAACGTTCTTAACCACCATGTTTTCTGCTGCTTTCTTCCATTTACCCAATTCTGCTGCATAACCGCTTTGCTTTTGATTATCGTTCGGCGTTTTCCAGAAATAGGGTTCGAGCTTGCCTTTCAGCAACTCCTGCTGATTAACTTTCCAACTTACTAATGAACCATTTTTCCTGTCGAGGGTAAAGGACATGTTTCCCGTTTTCAGTTCAATTTGTGAGGGTAATTCTGTTACCGTAACCTGTTTTTCGACCGGCAATACCTTTATCCACCTATATGGTTTAATAACAAACTGCTCACGGGCAATACAAAAACCCTCTTCGGCCCAGAGCGTTGCAGTCTTGAGTTTTGTATAGATATTCAGGCATATTTCGGAAGAAGCAGTATCAGCCATTTGCGGCGAAGGGAGCATTATGTTTGAAGATGTCCCCGCCAAAATGTTATCGCAACGGAACTTGCCGCGTTGAAACGGTTTGCCGTTCGCTGTATATTCGTATTCAAAATCGAAGTTGCAAAGCGACAGGAAATCAAAATGGTTTGTAACGCCAATTGTTATGTTCTTATCATTCAAAAGCTTAAACACAACCGGTTGATACACTTTCTGAACCTCAAAATAGTGAGGATATGGCTTTCTGTCGGACGAAACCAAGCCTTTAATACAGAAATTTCCATCGTTTGGTTTATCGCCAAAATCGCCGCCGTAGGCCCAAAATTCATTGTCCTTCAGTTGATAATCATCAGGATGTTCAGTAAGCTTTAGAGGGGAGCCATCCTTTTTCTTTGCAATGCCTTGATCTACCCATTCCCAGATGGCAGCGCCTGCAAGGCTTGAATCCGCATAAATTACATCCCAGTATTCCTGAAGGTTTCCACCCGAATTACCCATCACATGCAGATACTCCCGCATAAATACAGGTTTATCTTTCATTTTTTCCCCTAACTTTTTCAGATCGGCAGGATGCAGATAACTATCGTCGAAAATAGCTGATACATCACTTTGTGTATCAGAAAAAATCAACCGGCTTGAATCAAGTTTCTTTATGGTATCGGCCATGGCTATTAAGTTTCGTCCGTGACCGCCCTCATTTCCCAATGACCAGAAAATAACACAGGGGTGGTTTTTATCGCGCTGCACCAATGCAACAGCCCTTTCTACATGCGCCTTTTTCCAAACCGGATTATCGCCCATCTCCTTATTTCCAATACCAAAACCATGGGATTCCTGATTTGCTTCGTCCATTACATAAAAACCATATTTGTCGCAAAGCTCATAAAATAAGGGATCGTCCGGATAATGGCAGGTACGTATCATATTGATATTGGCCTGCTTCATCAGGTCAAGGTCACGGATCATCGTTTGCCTGCTCACGTGTTTTCCTGTACGGGGATGTTGTTCATGGCGGTTCACCCCTTTCAGTTTAACCGCCCTTCCATTGACGTAAAACACATCGCCCCGTACTTCAATTTTACGAACACCGAAGTAACATTCGGCCTTGTCAACAATCTCGTTTTTATTGTTTTTGAGTTTTAAAATAAGATGATATAAATCCGGCGTTTCGGCAGACCAAAGTCTGGGGTGTTTTATCAATGATTTCAGTTCCAGTGCTACCTGTTTCGATGTTTGAACCAACGGGACTTTCCCGGCAAAAGAAAGATCAACCGATTCGCTTTGTGCCGAAAAGCCTGAAACTTCAGCATCCACGTGCAATCCCTGAATATTTTGGGTTGAGCGGTTATCGATATTGAGGTTTATGGTAATGTTAGCGTTGTCAAACGTATTGTCCGGCATAGCTTTCACAAAAAAATCGCTGATAAAGGTTTTTGGGCGCGCAATTAAATCAACATCCCTGAAAATACCGCTCAGCCGCCACATATCCTGATCTTCTATATAGCTGCCATCGCACAAGTGATATACTTCGACTGCCAGTTTATTTTCACCTTTACGGATGTATTTTGTTATGTCGAACTCGGCCGGGGACATGGAGTTTTCACTATAGCCAACCTTTTTCCCGTTGATCCACACATACATGGCCGATTTTACGCCGCCAAAATTTATGAATAGTTGTTTATTATCCCAGTTTTCGGGGATAGTAAAGCTTGTGTAATAGCTGCCTATCGGGTTCCGCTCAATATAACTTGTATAGTATTTTTCCGGTTCGCCCATAACTTTTGGGGCATCACGCTTAAATGGATACGTAAAATTGGTATAAACCGGTGTTCCAAATCCCTGAAGTTCCCAGTTTCCAGGAACCAGAATATTGTCCCAATTTTCTGTTGAATAATTCTCCGTATAAAAGTCTGCTGGCCGGGATTGCGGATCGGGCGACCATTTAAACTTCCAGATACCGTTAAGCGACCTAATCATTGGGCTATTCGCTTTTTCTTCGGTCAAAAAGCTATAAGCATGGGGCTTTTCCTTGTTTATGCCATTTATGTTGGGGTTTTCCCAATCATTTATGTCTTGAGCATCAACCTTAGCTATTAATAATAAAGTACTTGCAACAAGCACAGAAAAACATAGATATATTTTCATTACAGGCAATATTTTTTATTAATCTCCATAACCCTTTATTTTACTTCCAATTCCTGTTCCTGTACAGTTCGCAGGTTCCACCCATTAAGGCTGAACAAAACATTCTTTTCTGTTATCAGCGTAGCATCCACCTGCATTTGGATGGTACGTTTTTCACCCGGCATGAGGGCGAAATAATTGTCCTGCCAGAAAATCGGCAGGATTGGTTCTTTGGTCGAAACCGAAAGCAATTTAGGGTTCAACCCAAAAGCTATCGCTGTTGAAGGGTTCGAAAATTCGACTGTAAGTTTAAGCTTGCCATTTTCTCTCGAAATTGTACCAGGTTTTGCTTTAACTTCAACAGCAGGTAATTGTGACAAACCCGTAAAATCGGCGTTATCGTCGCCATTGGCAGACAACCAATAGAAATTCGATGATATTTCTTTTCCTGCTTTATCTGTAAGGCTAAGTTTCAGAAAGTAAATGCCGGACAGCTCTTTTGGGAGTTCAGGCTTAAAGAGTATTTTACTTTCATCGGCCTTCATACCGGTAGTAATTTCTTTGGTAAAAATCTCTTTAGCTTTGAAATCGTAAGCCTTTGCGACGACTTTTAACCCTTTAAACCCCTGGTAAAAACTGTTTAATAATTGTACCGCCTTTTCCTTATAGTTGTATTGAATATGCAAAGGTTCGCAAGCCTTCTTTGCTCCATAAAAGGCGCCGTTGGGCATTAAAAAGTAATCGTACAGCTGCCAGTAGAACTTGGGCCAGGCACTGTTGTACATCCAGTAAATTACGCCGCTCGATTTGTATTTGTTAGCAGCAAAGGCTTCGAACATTGCTTTTGTTGCCTCAAGCTGCAAAATTTGAGATTTCATACAATATTCCTCAAGCGAGGCAGGTTTACCGTAGCGCGAATCGAGCGCCTGGCGTGCATAAGGATAAAAGTCTTTGCGCAGACGCAAGTCCCAACCGGAGCCAACCGGCCAAAGGTCTTTTTCGGGCATCACCTTTTTAATGGTTTCAATGGGCGGCAACTGTTCCCCATTAGGACCGCATTCTGTATTGAATTCTAATTTAGTGTACCAATAATTGGGGGGCAGATAGCCGTAAACCTTTGGCCATGGCCCCATCGTAAGCCCTGTATAACCCTCAATTTTGCTGGGTGACTGCGTAGCCGAGGATGAATAAGGCCTTGTGCCGTCATATTGGTTAAGTACATTAATATACCGGCGTTCAATATTTTCCGGCGGAAAATTATCGCTCCCGTACAACCATGTAAAAACCGAAGGATGCGCACGAAGATTAACTATCTGGTCATGCCAGCTCTCTTCTGCAATATCAGCTGTGTGTGGAGTCCAATCCTTCCAGCTCTCGAATGGATAGCCACAGCACCAACCAACCATAACCAGGATGCCTTCCTCATCGCAACGTTCGAAAACGAAATCGGAGCCACGGGGAGCCTCCATTCTTAGGGCGTTCAAACCCATAAATTTCAGGTAATTCAAATCGGCATCTACCCGTTCATTGGAAGGGCGAAGCATCATGTCTTCGACGTAGCCTCCTCCACGTATAACAATATTTTTGCCATTCACCTGAAACACTTTGGTGCGCAAGGTATCAAATTTGTTCATCCACGAGCTGATTTCACGGATGCCGAAACGGGTTTTGCGCAAATCTGAGACCTTACCATTTACTTCAAAGCTCAGGTTTAAATCGTAAAGGTTTTGCGGGCCAACGGTATGGGGCCACCAGAGACGTGGGTTTTTCACGACAAGCTGCGGGAACTCTTCTGGTGAAAACGTGATTTCCTTAGTCTCATTTGCGTTGAGGCTCACTTCTTTGGTAAATGATATGTTTTCTATCGTTCCTTTCAACAATCCTTTAACCGGTACATTCTCTGCATTTTTCAATTCAGCGACAACACTAAGTCTCGCTTTGTCGGTCGAAGGCAGGTTGAGTTTGGTTTTCACAAACGGATGGTCGATAGCCACCGAACCGCTTGAAGACATGATTACATCGTACCAAATGCCCAGGTTCTTGTCGGGAGGTGTAGGGTTCCAATCGACCCACGAAATAGTAAGGTCGAAAGTTTTGGGTGGAAAAATCTCGAGCGCAAGGCAGTTTTTATCACCGGCTTTGGTGTATTTGGAAATATCAAGAGCAAATGACCTGTATGCCCCCTCTATTTGTGAGGAATCGGCCACTTTCTGTCCGTTAATCCACAAGTTTGCCCGATAGTTCACACTATGAAACTTCAACCAGATATGCTTACCCGAATAAGCTGCAGGAACTTCAAATTCGGTACGGTACCACCAGGGAAATTCGAATGGATTGCCCTCGGGCTTGTCCCACCTGCGTATGCCGGGCAGTTCAAAATAGTTATTGCCATAGTAGGGGTCGGCGTACACCTTGTTTGCAACAAGTGCCGCCAAAATTGTAGAAGGTACTGACGTTGGATACCATCCTTCAGCAGCGTATCCGGATTGGGATATATTCTTGCCCCCCTCCTTAAGGTTTGCAGAAGACTGAATAGACCAATTGTCGTGAAGAACAATGGTGCTGCTTTCGGTTTTTTGCGCCAAAACATTCGATGATACAAAACCTGCCAATAGTAGTGTACAACAATAAAAGCTTAGATATCTTTGATGTTTTCTTTTCATAAAGCCGTTTATACAAAGCAACAATACTTTGCCCCTATTCTGTTTTAATGATTATTTCCTCTCCTTTCAGTTTTTCGGAACTTGCTTTTAACCGGATTTCCCCGGCCTGTTTATTTGACTGAACGAGCACCATGCAATAGCCGTTAAACGCCATACGCTGGCTGGCCTTATCGGGCTCGTGGCTGTTTGGGTTTCCGTTCCCGGTACCAATTATCTTGCCTGGCCCATCTATCGAAAACTTCACCAGGTTAGAAGCAGTTGGCACCACCTTTCCTTTGGCATCTTTAACAGATACCCTGATAACAGCCACATCGCAGCCATCGGCTTTGATGGTCTTGGTGTCGCTGCTCATCGTTATTTGTGCAGGGTCTGTGGTGGTTTCAACAATGTCTTTGGTTACCAGTTTTCCGCCTTTATAACCCCTCGCTTCGAGTTTGCCAGGATGGTATATAAGCGGCCAAATTAATTTGGTATATGGGATTGCTTTTTGCTTCCCTATAAGTTTTCCGTTCAGGAACAATTTTACCTCATCGCAATTAGTATAACAATGCACTTTAATGCTGTCCCCTTCTTTGCCTGGCCAGTTCCAATGCGGAAAAATATGAACTACAGGTTCGTTTGTCCAGGCCGCTTTGTAGGCATAGTACCCGTCTTTAGGAAAACCGCAAACATCCATAAAGCCGAATTCGGATGTAACGCTTGGCCATCCGAATGGCATAGGTTCACCGCGATAGTCAAAAGCTGTCCAAACAAACAAGCCGCCAAGGTAGGGATACTTAACAATATCAGCCCAATCTTCTCCCGGATATTGGCCCCAGTTGGGTTGCCATAAAATTGAGTTTGAACATGTATGATGCCAATAACTGTTCTCATATTCGCCACGGGTTGAAACAAAACTGCTTGATTCAGTACAAAACTCAACGCGGTTAGGGTATTTTTCATGGTCTTTCACATAAGCCAATCCTTTGTCGCCATAGTTGTAGCCCACAACATCAAGCTCATCGCTATAGCCGCCGTCGTTGCGTCCATGGTTCATGGCAGCCGTCACAGGGCGGGTTGGGTCAATTTGGTGCGTGGTTTCAACAAGCGTTTCAAGTATCCTCGCCCCGGTTACCGTGCCTTGTATCCCTTCTTCATTTTCCATGCTCCACATAAATATCGACGGGTGGTTACGATCCCTGTACAGCATAGTCTTCAAGTCCCTTATCCCTTCTTCCGAACTCGACAACATACGGTTTTCGTCGAGTACAAGCAGGCCCATCCTATCGCACATATCAAGCAGTTCCGGTGTTGGCGGGTGATGGGAACAACGGTAAGCATTGCTGCCGGTTTCTTTGAGCAGCTTTAATTTGTACTCGTTTATTTTATCGGGAAGGGCTACCCCTATTCCGGCAAAATCCTGATGGTTGCAGGTGCCTTTCACAGGATAAAGTTTTCCGTTTAAAAATACCCCATTCCGGTTTATTTCGATTGTCCTTACCCCAAAAGTAGTTTCGTAAGTGTCGGTCACAATTCCATTTTCAGAAATTTCGGTCAATACTTTGTAAAGGTTTGGTGTTTCCGGCGACCAAAGCAAGGGCTTTTGAATAGCCCCTTTTTGCGAAACCTCCGCCGAACTAAATGGTTCAATTACCTGTGAGGAAGTTTTTGTATCGAGCACTACACCTTTGCCATCAACAATTTTGGAGGTGAGGGTAATGTTTTTACTTGTTTTGTATTCGTTTTTAATAGTGGTTTTTATGCTTACATCGGCATGGTCCGGCGAAACTACAGGTGTAGTAACATAAGTGCCAAACCTATCGACATGGAGCCTGTCGGTTTTATTGAGCCAAACGTGGCGGTAAATCCCGCAGCCCTCGTACCACCAACCTTCGTATTCGGTAGCGTCAACCTTAACCAAAATAACATTTTTGCCTTCGTTGCCGTAACGTAAAACATCTGTTAAATCGTAGTTTGAAGGAGTGTAACCGCTTAGGTGGTTGCCCATGAGCTGACCATTGACCCAAACCGTACTGTTTCTGAAAATTCCGTCAAACTCTATGGATATTTTCTTTCCTTTATCGGCTTCAGGTATTTCAAATTCTTTTCTGTAAAAGCCTGTCCCGCCGGGCAAATACCCGTTAGCAGCAGGCTGGCTCCCGATTGAATTATCATTAACAAAAGTCCCCTCCACACACCAATCATGCGGTAGGTTTACTTCCCTCCAGTCTTCGGGTTTAAATGTAGATGCTTTATCCACATCCTTATAAGCAATAACGGCTTCTTTATTTGTTTCAACTTTAACATTTATGTCGGTTAAACCTCCATAACCTTGAGCTTTCACTGCCCTCTTGATAGCTATATCGCCTTTGTGGAACTGCCAGTTAAAGTCAAAATTATCCCTTATTCTTATTGATGGCGCCGTTGATCTGTTTTGAGCTGTTGCTGTGACCGAAAATAAAATTGAAAAAAGCAAAAGGCCGCCAAAAAAAAGCAATGTCTTAAACACCCTGTCCATAATATTATTTATTTTAATTAACTATCAATTTTGTAAATACGCTCCATCAATTGCCATTTCTGGCTGGCAGTCGCTTCTGCACTGCTGTCCTGAAATTGTGACATGTGCGCTTCCCATTCGCTTTGGCGTGGCTTTAGTGCCAATTCTGCCATGGCTTTGTCATGGTCAAAATCAGCTATAGTGTCCATAATCATAAAAAGCCTGGTTCCCAGAAGATAGATCTCCATGTCAATAATCCCTACTTCTCTCATGCCATGGGTTATTTCCGGCCATGCGGCCCCTTTTGCATGCGCTATTTTATATGCTTCAATTAATGCCGCGTCATCACGCAATTCCATTGTTTTGCAGTAGCGGTTGTATAAAAAACTGTTTTCCTTTTCGTTCATGATTAATTTGTTATAACATCCACTTCTGCGTATCCTATATTATCGTTACCCTCAGTATTTTTTAAAGCCCTTAGTTTGATATAGCGCACGCTTACCGGCGCAAAATTTTTGGTTTGCATCAATGGGTTGTTTTTAATATTGGAGAATTCCCCTTCATCAACCAATTTCCATTCGACGTTATCCTGCGAAACATAAAATTGGTAGTTGGTAATAATGCCGGGGCCCCATAAACCCGGATCCGGCAAATACCTGAAACCAGAAAGGCTTTCTTCTTTTCCCAAATCGATCACCAAATCAACCGGCATTTTTTTATCACTGCTTTGATGCCATACTGTAGAAGGATCCCCATCTAAAATTGCTTTTGCTTTTTCATCGTCTGTTCCCAAAATTTTCCAATCCTTACGGGGCAGGTCAAATTTTTCCCCGACTTCAGGGCTGCTTTTGCCCGTAGCAGCATCGCAGGCAATTGCCTTTACGTTTAATTTTCCATCTGTTTGAAATGGACCGTTATATTTCTTTGAACCCCTGTTGGGCGCACTTCCATCCAGGGTATAATAAACCACCGATTCTTTGTCAGCAGGGATTATAATTATTTTACCGGATTGGTCCCTGATTATAGAAGGCACAGTCAAAATCTGCGGTGCGTTATAAACACCGATATTGGAAATAAGAGGACAACTTTTTGAATCGGTAATACTTAACCGCACCTTTGTTGCCCTTACGCCCGGGAAAGTAAGGATACGTTTGTACCCAATCGTGGTTGCATTGGCTACTTCTTTCCAATTACTATCAACAAGGGCTTCAACCTTAAATGCTTTCACCCGTTGCCCCAACCGGATATATTCCTGTACCAAAAAACGGTTGAACGTAGTTGGCTTGCCCAAATCGATGGTCAGCGAAGCTGTTTTTACATCATCGTCTGTTGCCCAATAAGTCTCTTTATTATCATCAACGGCTCTGTCAGCACCAAATTCTTTACTGTTGCCACGAACATTGGAAGCAGTTGCTTTCTTCATTTTAGCCAGGTTTACAGCAAACACTTCCTTAACTGCTTTGCCAAATTCCAAAGCCACTTTTTCATCTCTTTGATTGATCAAACCATCAGGCATTATTGGGAAATTAAGCAGAAAAGTAGCATTGCGGCCAATAGAGTGATAATAAGTGTCCATTAGCTGGGGTAACGTTTTTACCTTACTATCTTCGGCGGGATGATAAAACCATTCCGGCCTGATGGATGTATTTACCTCTGCCGCAACCCAGGCATTGCCGTTTTCCAAACCATAATGCAACATGTTCCAGGGTACTTCGCCTGTGGCGTTAAGTAAACTCCAATTTGTCTCGCCCACATAACCTGCTTCGGTTCCTACCCAGCGAAGATCACCCCTGTCGCCGCCGTCGTTCCAGATTACACAATCCGGCTGTAGTTTATGAATAAGCGCATAAGTATTCTTCCAGTCATAGTAAGTAGTCCGGTCAATTTTACGGGTTTCATTAGCGCCGCCGTAGTAGCCCGAGCCTCCGTTGGCGCCGTCAAACCATACTTCGAAAATAGGACCGTAATTAGTCAATAATTCGGTAAGCTGGTTCCTGAAATAAGTAATGTATTCGGGCTTACCGTAATCCGGGCTGTTTCTGTCCCAGGGCGATAAATAAATACCTAATTTCAAACCATACTCTTTACAGGCAGCGGCCATTTCCCGGACCACATCACCCTTACCATTTTCCCAGGGCGAATTTTTAACTGAATATTCGGTATATTTTGAAGGCCAAAGGCAAAAACCACAGTGATGTTTGGCTGTGATGATGATCCCTTTCATACCTGCCTGTTTACAAACACGTGCCCATTGCCGGCAATCCAGATTTTTCGGATCGAACGATTTCACATCTTCATTACCATAACCCCATGATTGATCAGTATAGGTA
>JBIOHE010000037.1:0-20458 GCA_044448725.1 Sphingobacteriales bacterium
CGGTGCGCTGGTTTACCAGGCCCAGGGTTATGATAATACTTCAAAAGTGTTTGACGGGCACTCCAGCACAACCGGCGCAATGCAGGTACCGGGCACTTATTTTTACGCGCTGGATTATACGGTAAATGGGGTAACAAAACATAAAACAGGGTTTATTATACTTAAATATTGATTTGCTGATACATGCTTAACATAAGAAGCAAAAATGAATCGGAAGGTTCAATATTTATAAAGTGTTTGAATATGCGATAACAAAAAGACCTGGTTTCATTTTGAGGCCGGGTCTTTTTGTTATAGGGATAAGTTATAAAAATAAAGTAGCATTTATGGCGCCGCCGCTGTTATTTACCACTAAAGGGAATGATTTACGGCAACCTGTGCGTCTGAAATCACATCGGTCTTCTTCGCCGCCGGGATAAACAGCCAGCCTTTTTTTTGGAAGATAATCCCTTGCCGGTTATGCTCAAAATATCTGCGTTGTTCCAGGCAATAGTGACCCCATTAATCCCTGTCCCTGCTAAGTTTGGTAAACACCAATGGGTTTTCGTTGAGTTCCAGCGTTTCGCGGCGGTGTTTCACAATATGGATGGCCGTGAATATAGCTTCGCGGAACGAGATCTCGGAAGCCAGGTTTTTACCGGCAATATCATAAGCAGTACCATGGTCCGGCGATGTACGCACAAAGTTTAAACCCGCTGTAAAATTGACCCCGGATTCAAAAGCAATCTGTTTAAAAGGGATCAGCCCCTGGTCGTGGTACATGGCTAATACGGCATCGAACTGCAAATAGGTGCCGTTTGCAAAAAAGCCGTCGGCAGCGTAAGGGCCAAAAGCCAGGATGTTATTATTCCGCGCTTCTTCAATGGCCGGTATAATAGTTGTTTGCTCTTCGTTGCCGATAAGCCCGTTATCGCTTGCGTGAGGGTTTAAACCTAATACCGCGATCCGTGGCTTACGGATCCAAAAATCATTGCGGAGGCTGTTATCCATCAGCTTTAGTTTGGCCACAATTTTTTCTGTAGTAATGCTTTCGGCTACTTTTGCCAGCGGGATATGCCCGGTAACAACACCTACCCTTAATGTATCGCTTACCAAAAACATCAGTGATTCGGTTGCACCGCCGCGTTCCTGCAGATATTCGGTGTGGCCCGGGAAATTAAACTGGTCGCTTTGAATGGTATCTTTATTAATAGGCGCGGTAACAAGCGCATCTATATCGCCGTTGATAAGGTCGGTTGTTGCCCGCTCCAGCGACATAAAAGAATATTTACCCACCGCGGGATTAACCACACCGGGCTCAATTTTTACATCCTCTTCCCAGCAATTGATCATATTGGGCTTCCTGTGATCTTTTTTACTGATAACTTCCGATGGGTGGTTGATCACAAAAAAATTAAGATCCTCTACATTTGTTGTGCGGCGGTAAAATGAAGCCACTTTGGTATGACCATAAACGATAGGTGTGCAATAATCATAAATGGGGCTGTCGGCCAAAGTTTTTATAATTATTTCTAACCCGATGCCATTAACGTCACCTATACTTATCCCTATTTTTATTTTCTCGCTCATATTTTAGTCATTGGGTCATTAGTCGTTGGTCTCGGTTGTTTTTTCAAGATGGTTAACATTTCAACATTACAACCTTCCAACTTTACAACAACACAATCATGCAAATAAAAGATTTTAAGCTTATAGTTCATGATTAAAGCACAAATATGTATAATTTGCCCCAATATTTGATTAATAATGACATTAGTAAGAGCAAAAAAGCATTTGGGGCAACATTTCCTTACTGATAAAAACATTGCTGCCAAAATAGTTGAGAGCCTGCGCCCTGACAATAGATACAGCCAGGTGCTGGAAGTTGGCCCCGGAATGGGTGTCCTATCCGATTTTTTGCTGCAAAAACCGGAGTATGAGGTTTCCTTGATCGATATTGACACCGAATCGTACCAATACCTTCAAAAAAAATATCCGCAATTGGGCAGCCGCCTTATCAACGCCGATTTTTTAGAGATGGATTTCCCCGCATTTTTTAAAGGGCCGATGGCCATTATTGGCAATTTCCCTTATAATATATCTTCACAGATCCTTTTTAAAGTGCTTGATAACAGGCAACAAGTGGTCGAAGTGGTGGGCATGTTTCAAAAAGAAGTGGCCGAGCGTTGCGCCGCTAAAGCAGGCAGCAAGGAGTATGGCATACTCAGCGTATTTTTACAGGCTTATTACAAGGTTGAATACCTGTTTACTGTGAAAGCCGGCGTTTTTAACCCGCCGCCAAAAGTATTGTCGGCTGTAATAAGGTTAACAAGGAATGAAAAAGAAGCTTTAGGCTGCGACGAAAAACTTTTCTGGCAGGTGGTGAAAGCTGGCTTCAACCAGCGGAGAAAAACACTGAGAAACGCCCTTTCTTCGCTGATCAACAAGGAAAAAATGACTGAAGAGAAGATGCTTGATTTGAGGGCAGAGCGGTTAAGTGTGGAAGATTTTGTAAGTTTGACCAGTCAGATTATGGCTAACAGGTAAGCATGCAACATTAAAATATCCGAATAATTTAATGTTAAAAATAAGGGAAGAGCAATCTTAAAGTTAGCGGTAACCATAAGGCGGCAGCTTTATACTTCAAATTTTTGTCCCCAATTGGACATAAGTTCCATCACGGGCAATAATTTTTTCCCTTCGTTTGTAAGTGAATATTCAACTTTGGGTGGAATAACCTCATAAACTTTTCGATTGACAACACCGTTTTTTTCAAGGTCTCTCAAAACTTGAGTTAGCATTTTATCATTTATTCCGACCAGAATCTTTTTCAATTCACCAAATCTTTTTGTGTTTTCTCTCAAATTCCAAAAAACCAGCCCCTTCCATCTGCCACCAATAACAGACAATGTTAAATCAACGGGGCAATAGAAATATGTTCCATCCAATTTATATCGTTTCATTTTATTTTTTTTCAAAGTTAAAAAATAGTATTCCATACTTACCAAAACTATAGTGCTTTCATTTTGGGTAGTACATTGTGTGCAACAAGTATTTGACACAACTTTGCCGTAACATAAAACAAAGCAAAATGGACAAAGAACAAGTAAAAAATACGGCATTAGCAGTTTCAAAAGCAATCCTTGAAGGACGATGGAATGATTTGGACAATTTGTTAGACGACAACTTTACCTATACAGGGGATGGTTTCGTTTTTACAAAAGATGAATATATTGGGTTTATGCAAGATATGAAAGCAGCATTTTCAAATCTAAAAATGGAGTTTCCTCATATAGTGGTTGATGGAGATACAGCTTCTATAAGGTTTATTTCTACAGCTGTAAATACAGGTAAATTTATGGGGGCTCCTGCTAATAAAAAAAACCTGGAAATTAACGGTATTCTCATGCGGAAGGTAAAAGATGGAAAAGTTATGCAGGAATGGCAAACGACTGATTTGCTTGGAGTTATGAGGCAAATTGGTTTTGGGGCTTTATTCGGATATTCGTTATTCGTAGGACTATTTAATGTAAAGCAACCCAGGCCAGTAAGAAAAAAATAAAAGCTAATAAATGGAATTTTAAAAGGCGGCGAGAAACTGGTAGTCGTTTTGCTTTTTTTGGTAAATAGTCGATTATTAGGGAACAGGCCTCAGGATAACGCGAACTAAATACTTTTAATTACTCGTACATATAAATACATTTGTACCCGTATAAAAGTATCAAATTTGAAAAATAACATCCTCATCGTTGACGACATCCATCCCATTTTTATGGAACAGGCCGAAGCTAAGGGTTACCGTTGCGATTACCTGCCGCTGATAAAGCCTGATGAAGCGTTGCAAATTATAGGCAACTATACCGGCCTGGTAATGCGCTCCAAATTTAAACTAAACCGGCAGTATATTGATGCAGGCCGAAACCTGCGCTTTGTTTGCCGGGCAGGGGCTGGTATGGACAATATTGATGAGGCTTATGCCGCCGAAAAGGGTATCGAACTTATCAACGCTCCCGAAGGGAATATGGATGCCGTTGGGGAACATGCTGTTGGCCTTTTACTGGCTTTAATGAATAACTTTAATGTAGCCGATGCACAAATACGCGCCGGGAGCTGGCAGCGCGAAGCTAACCGGGGTTATGAACTGAAGGGAAAAACAGTGGGTATAATTGGCTATGGTTTTATGGGCCGCAGTTTCGCCCGTAAACTTTCGGGCTTTGAGGTGAATGTAATTGCTTACGATAAATACAAAACCGGCTTTAGCGACCAGTATGCCCGCGAGGTAAGTATGGAAGAAATTGTAAAGTATAGCGATGTATTAAGCCTGCATATACCGCTCACCGCCGAAACTGAAGGATTGGTGAATGAGAAATATTTGTTCCATTTTAAGAAACCCATTTTTTTACTGAATACTGCACGTGGTAAAGTAGCGCAAATCAGGGCGGTGTTAAATGCTATTAAACAGGGTAAAATTTTAGGCGCAGGTTTGGATGTGCTGGAGTCGGAGAAATTTCCGGCATTGGCTGAGCAGGAATGGTTTGAAGAGCTGTGCAAGTCGAACAAAGTGATACTAACCCCTCATGTTGCCGGATGGACCTTTGAATCTTACCGGAAAATAAGCGAGGTGATGGCGGAGAAGCTGCGCTTTTTGTCCATAGACCATGGTCGATAGTCCATAGTTTGACCATTTTAAACCATGCGAAACCTTGGCTATGGTCTATGGACCATCGACCATGGACTATAGCAAAACGTTATCAATCAACCTCGTGTTCCCTGCCCTGGCGGCTACAAGGGCGACAATGTTTTTTGTGTTTTGATTAGCGGGATGCAAGGTATCGCCATCAGCAATTTCAAAGTATTCAAGTTCAACACCGGGCTCATTACTGATCATTTGCTCAGCAGCGGTTTTTAACCGGGAGATATGGCTGCTGTCAAAATTATCCTTAACCCAATTAAGCGTTTTTGACAGGATCAGGGCATGTTGCCGGTCATCTGCGGTTAACTGAACGTTTCTTGAGCTCATAGCCAGGCCGTCCCCCTCGCGCCTTATGGGGCACATAACGAGCTCAACCGGCATGTTTAACAGGGCGACCATCTTGCTGATAATCAAAAATTGCTGGTAATCCTTTTGCCCGAAATAGGCGGTATCAGGTTTTACTATATTAAATAATTTATAAACAACCTGAGTGACGCCCTGGTAATGACCCGGCCTGAATTTACCTTCAAGCAGATGCTCAAGTCCGCCGATGTTTAAATGCCATTGTTCATTATCATCATAAATTTCATTGACCCCGGGATTAAAGAGCACATCGCACTTGACCTGTTCAAGCATTTTAATGTCTGCTTCAATGGTGCGGGGATATTTCTCAAGGTCTTTTGGGTCGTTAAACTGACTTGGGTTTACAAAAATGCTGCAAACAACTTCATCATTGTTTTGCTGTGCCTGTTCAATTAATGAAAGGTGTCCGGCGTGCAATGCACCCATAGTTGGCACAAAGCCAATAGTTTTCCCGATAGCCCTTGTTTGCAGTAAATATTGCCCGAGGGTTTTCTTAGTAGTAAATATTTTCAAATCAGCTTAAATTACAGAATTTGGCAAAGTTGTATAAATGATTAAAAATTACCAAAACTTACTTGCATTAATCGTTGCCAGTTTATATAATAATGCTTATATTTGCACACTCAATTTTTTTGACTTCTTATACTTAATTTAATTCTGATATAGTGATGGGTAAATCTAAGCTTTTGTTTATAACTCATGAAATGTCCCCTTTCCTTGAACTTACAAAAATTTCTGAAATCACACGCCAGCTTCCGCAGGCTATGCAGGAAAAGGGTTACGAAATTCGTATCCTTATGCCTCGTTTTGGGAATATTAATGAGCGCAGGAACCGTTTACATGAGGTGATCCGTTTATCGGGTATGAATATCATCATTAACGACAATGATAATCCATTGATTATTAAAGTCGCTTCTATCCCGTCCGCCAGGATGCAGGTTTACTTTTTAGACAATGAAGAGTATTTTCAGCGCAAGCACGTTTTTGGCGATAAAGACGGCAAGTTTTACGCAGATAATGATGAGCGTATGATTTTCTTTTGTAAAGGCGCTTTGGAGACGGTTAAAAAATTAGGGTGGGCGCCCGATGTAATTCATTGTCATGGCTGGATGAGTTCGCTGATACCGGCGTATTTAAAAACTGCCTTTAAAGATGATCCTACGTTTAAAAATTCAAAAGTAGTTTACTCTATTTATGAAAATGATTTTACCGACGAGCTTGCTGCTGATTTTACGCAAAAAGCAATTATCGGCGATATGACGGAAGAACACGTAGATGCTTACAAACCGGGCACCAATTCGGCCCTTTATGCCGGCGCTATCCAGTACAGTGACGGAATTGTTTTGGCAGGTGAAAATATTGATGAAGATGTGTTAAATAATGTTAAAAACAGCAATAAATCGGTTTTAGAGTTCGAATCCACCTCTGATTTCGAAAATTATTACAATTTTTACGACGAAATTGTCAATGAGGAATTGGCACATGTTGTATAAGCTTTGAGATCATATATGAAATTTTTCCGTTTAGACTTATTGACCCTGTTAATAAGTCTTTTTATTTTGAATAGTTGTAAAAATCAGGATAAGTTTGGGCTGGGTGGGAATTCGAATGCGCAGGCAGGCACCGGCCTGGTTGATACTTCGACAATTGTTATCAATACCGTCCCGGATGATTCCGTTGCAACTGTGGGGTTGGCTAAAAACCCTTTCGGTATTTTTAACGACCCGATTTTTGGGGGAGATACGTCGAGCTTGGCTACGGATATTAATTTACCCGGAACAGCTGCTTATACCCCGCCTTCAGGTACCATCTCAATTGATTCGGCCAGGCTGGTACTGCATTATGCCGACGGCTTTTACGGCGATTCAATTGCGTCGAGTTATACCGTTAATGTTTACACGCTTAAAGAACAATATATTAGCGGTACTACCTATTACAATACAAAAAAATGGAAATATGATAACAACAACCTGATAGGTTCCCTTACTTTTAACGCCCGGACCCATGACTCGGTAACTATTACCAATATTGTAACAGGGGGGCCTGATGTCCCTGTGAAAGTGCCGCCGCAAATACGAATACCGATAAGTACGAACTTTATTAACCGGACACTTTTTGGCGCAAGTGCCACCACCCTTGGCTCAAACACTATTTTCCAGGGTATAAATAATGGCTTGTATATCACGCTTGATCCGAACAAAACAAAAGGCGCAGGTGGGATATTTATGATAAAACCGACAGATTCAATAGTTGTTTATTACAGGGCGGTTAATGGGGCAACTATTGACACCGCGCAGGTTGCCCTGCCGATAACGCAGATGGCTGCCCAAATACCTCACGATAAATTGAAATACTCCCAGGCAATTCAAACCGAACTTGCCAATACAACTACAGGTTCCCGAAACACATTTTATTTACAGGGGCTTGGTGGTTTAAGGGCTAAAGTGAGCTTCCCGAAGCTGTTGGTTAACCTTAGGGGCAACTTATTGAAAAAGGATAGTGATATAGTGATTGACCGCGCCGAACTGGTAGTTACACCCAGTCCCGGAACGAATTCCCCATTTTGGGCGATACCTAAAATATCGATGTACCAGCTTGATATAGCCCATCAGCGGGTATTGCTTCAGGATGCCGGCGGTGATATACGCACAGGTGGTGCAGGTGTTTTTGGCGGGTATTATGCTTTGGACCCCAATACAGGTTTGCACCAGTATCATTTTATTATAACCGCTTATTTACAGGATCTTTTACTCGGAAGAACCGTTGATTATGGAACCTATCTTGCGCCCATTGATAACACAAATACAAGTTCAGTGGACATTGCGGTTACGCCGCAGATTGCTTCCCGCACGGTTGCCGTTGGTACGGATAAAAATTCACCTTTTAGAATTAAGTTAAATATCATATATACCAAAATTGGCAGAATTGTGAAGTAATGCCATATTGCAGCGTAATGAGCAAAGTATAGCATTATATATCTGATAGAGCAGGGGCTTATTGGTCCCTGCTCTGTTTTTATAATACAAACCTGAGTGGGAGTGCAAATTTAAAATATTGGATAATTCAATAAAACCATATTGCTTTGGTGTTGTTTGCATATATATTTATGATAAAAGGAGTGATTTTGTAAAAAAATACAGTGAAAAGCTAATCATCCTTACTAATATCTTTTTTACTTTTGTCCAAATAATATTTAATAAGCTAATTTATGTGCGGAATTGTTGGTTATATAGGTTACAGGGATGCCTACCCTATAATTATAAAGGGGTTACACCGTTTGGAATATCGCGGGTACGATAGTGCCGGCATTTCATTACTGGATAAGGAGTTAAAAGTTTATAAAAAGGCAGGCAAGGTAAGCGCCCTTGAAGAGTTTGTAAAGGATTTGGACACCAGTGCAACAATTGGCATGGGACATACCCGTTGGGCTACGCATGGCGCGCCCAGTGACCGCAACTCGCACCCCCACGCTTCGGGTAACCGCAAGTTAACCATTATTCACAACGGCATAATTGAAAATTACGGCGTTATTAAGGAAACGCTTATAAATAACGGGCACGTTTTTAAAAGTGATACAGATACCGAAGTACTGATTCACCTGATTGAGGATATACTGGATGAAAGCCCTGTGGATTTGCGGGAGGCAGTAAGGATGGCCCTGACAAAGGTGATAGGGGCTTATGCCATAGTAATAATGAGCGCCGATGAACCCGATTTGTTAATTGCCGCACGGAAAGGTAGTCCGATGGTTATTGGCGTAGGGAAAGGCGAATATTTTATAGCCTCGGATGCCACTCCCATTGTTGAATACACAAAAAATGTGATCTATTTGAATGATAATGAGATCGCCTACGTTCGTCGTGAGGACCTGCTTATCAAAAACATTGATAATACAATACAGACGCCTTACATACACGAACTGGACCTGAAACTGGAAGCGCTTGAAAAAGGGGGCTATGACCACTTTATGCTGAAAGAGATATACGAGCAGCCACGTTCGATACGGGATTGTATGCGGGGCCGCATTTATCCGCAGATGGGCAAGGTGCAGTTGGGGGGTATAAAGGAATATACAGAAAAACTTAAAAATATCGACCGTATCATCATTGTGGCCTGCGGCACATCATGGCACGCCGGTTTGGTGGGCGAATACCTGATTGAAGAGTACGCCCGTGTTCCGGTTGAGGTTGAATACGCTTCGGAATTCAGGTACCGCAATCCTATAATTACCGAAAAGGACCTGGTAATTGCCATTTCACAATCAGGCGAAACGGCCGATACCATGGCTGCAATTGAGCTTGCAAAAGAGAAGGGGGCTACAATTTTCGGCGTATGCAACGTGGTAGGGGCATCCATTCCCCGCACCACACATGCCGGGGTTTATACCCACGCCGGACCCGAGATTGGCGTAGCCTCAACAAAGGCGTTTACTGCCCAGGTTACGGTTTTAACATTAATGGCATTTTATATCGCGCAGCAGCGCGGCACCATTACACAAAGTAAGCTGGTTGAGCATTTAACCGAACTGAATTCGATCCCCGAACTGGTAGAGCGCGCGTTAAAATCAAACGAACATATAAAAGAGATTGCGGCTAAGTTTAAAGACTCGACAAATTGTTTGTTCTTAGGACGCGGCAGTTCATTCCCTGTAGCCCTTGAAGGCGCTTTAAAACTAAAGGAAATATCCTACATCCATGCCGAGGGTTACCCTGCCGCTGAAATGAAACATGGCCCGATAGCATTAATTGATGATGATATGCCGGTTGTGTTTATTGCCACCAAAGATTCATCGTACGAAAAGGTAATCAGTAACATACAGGAAGTAAAGGCACGTAAAGGGCACGTGATTGCTATAGTTACCGAGGGCGACACCGAAGTAAAAGGCATGGCCGATTATGTTATAGAGATACCGCAAACTGATGAAGCATTTGTACCCCTGCTGGCAACCATACCTTTGCAGTTGCTTGCATACCACATAGCAGTTATGCGTGGTTGCAACGTTGACCAGCCGCGTAACCTGGCTAAATCGGTGACGGTGGAATAGTTTGCAGTTTGCAGTGGGCAGTTTGCAGTGAGCAGTTGCACAATTTTCAACTGCCCACTGCCCACTGTGCCAACTGCCAACTGCCTAAGCAAGCGCCGGCATCGACTTCATAGCTTCATCCGTATCTACCTGCAGGCCTTTGGCAACGGCCATTCCAAGGCCAATATCAGCCCTGAACCAGTGACAAAGTTGTCTGTTGATGATCAGTTCGCGCTTTGGTCCGTCAATACCGCTCATCGCGTTGATAATATTGGTAATCAGCGCGTGTTTTTCATCCTCACTCATTAAACGGTACAAATTGCCGGGCTGTGTATAATGATCATTTTCGCCGTCGGCGTTACGGTCGTACCAGTCAGCCAAACTATTACCCAGGTCCCATGACGTGTTTTTGTAATGCTGATCGGCTTCTATCTCATCAAAACTGTTTGGTGAATAATTAACAGTTGAACCGCCATTGCCGTCAACGCGCATCTGTCCGTCGCGTTCATGGTTGTTTATGGCAAAAGGGCAGCGGTTAACAGGTATCTGCTCGTAATTACCCCCCAGGCGGTGGCGGTGCGCATCCGGATACGAAAGCAAGCGGCCCTGCAGCATTTTATCGGGTGAATAGCTTATGCCATCCACTACATGCGCCGGAGCAAAGGCAGCCTGCTCAACATGTGCGAAATAATTATCCGGGTTTTGGTTCAATTCCATAACGCCCACGTCTATCAGCGGAAAATCGCTGTGGGGCCAAACTTTGGTGAGATCGAAAGGGTTCCACCTATAGGTTTTAGCTTCTTCTTCTGTCATTACCTGTATTTTCAAATCCCATTTCGGAAAATCACCTTTATCAATGGCGGTCAGCAGGTCGTGCTGGGAAAAATCAGGGTTTATGCCGCGCATGGCATTTGCCTCGTCAGCAGTAAAGTTTTTTATCCCCTGTTTATTTTTAAAATGGAACTTTACCCAGTGACGTTCGTTTTTTGCATTGATCATTGAGAAAGTGTGGCTTCCAAAACCATCCATGTGCCTGTAACCATAAGGTGTCCCCCTGCTTGACATCAGGATGGTTACCTGGTGCAGGCTTTCGGGGTTTAACGACCAAAAATCCCACATCATAGTGGCGCTTTTACAATTGGTATATGGGTCGCGTTTTTGAGTATGGATAAAGTCGCTGAACTTTTTTGGGTCTTTTATAAAAAACACGGGGGTATTGTTGCCTACCAGGTCCCAGTTCCCGTCTTCGGTATAAAATTTCATGGCAAAACCCCTTGGGTCGCGCTCGGTATCAGCCGATCCTTTTTCGCCGCCTACGGTTGAAAAGCGCATGAACATTTTTGTTTGCTTGCCAATCTGGTTAAAAAGTTTGGCGCGTGTATATTTCGAAATATCATGGGTGACAGTAAAAGTGCCGTAAGCGCCCGATCCTTTGGCATGAACCACTCTTTCGGGGATGCGCTCACGGTTAAAATGGGCCATTTTTTCGTGCAGGATGAAATCCTGTAACAGGATGGGGCCGCGCGGCCCAACGGTCATTGAGTTCTCATTTTCTGTGTACGGTATGCCGGATGCCGTAGTCAGCTTTTTTTTATTTGTTTCCATATAGATTTAGTTTAATAACAAACTTCGGAAGAAAAGTTTAATAGAAAAAATCAATAATTACTATATTTGGATAGACAAAAACTATAAAGAGAGAAGTAAGAGCCAGGAATCAAGAGCCAAGAGTCAGGATGAAGGCAGCGGTTATCGTAAATGGACATTTTGAGCTCTTTTCTTGATTCCTGGCTCTTGATTCTTGACTCTTATCTTAAACTAAATTCAACATGACCATTACCCAGCTTGAATACATTGTTGCCGTTGATACCTACCGGAGCTTTGTTGCAGCGGCCGAAAAATGCTTTGTTACCCAGCCCACTTTAAGTATGCAGGTGCAAAAACTGGAGGATACCCTCGGCGTTAAACTGTTCGACCGTAGTAAGCAGCCGGTAACCCCTACCGAAATAGGTATTGAGATTATTTCACAGGCCAGGATATTATTAGGTGAGAGCGAAAAAATCAAAGAGATCATCACGGATAGGCAGAAAGAATTATCCGGGGAGTTGAAAGTAGGTATAATCCCAACTGTGGCACCCTATATTTTACCGAAAATACTGCATGGCTTTATTGAAAAATACCCCCAGGTGAAACTCATCGTTTCGGAGCAAACAACAGAACTGATTATTCAGCAGCTAAAATTGGGGCTGATAGATTGCGGCATATTATCAACCCCGCTGAATGAAAGCAGTTTAACTGAATTGCCGGTTTTTTATGAAAACTTTGTGGCTTATGTATCAAAAAACAGCAAGCTCTCCAAAAAGAAAAGCATCACTCCCGATGATATTGATATGGAAGAGATATGGATACTGAACGAGGGCCATTGCATGCGCGAACAGGTTTTAAATATTTGTCAGCGCCGAAAATCAACGCAGGGGTTTAAGCACTTTGAATACAATACAGGCAGTGTTGAAACGTTAAAACGCATGGTTGACCAGAATAACGGCGCCACTATTTTACCGGAACTGGCGCTGGTTGACCTGAATGACAAACAACTGGACAAAGTGCGGTATTTTAAGTCGCCGGAGCCTGCCCGCGAGGTAAGCATTGTAATACAGCGGAACTTTTTAAAGCGCAGAATGATAGAAGCCCTGAAAAATGAAATCCTGGAGTTTTTACCAAAACGGATGAAGAGTAAAAAGAAAAAGGAAGTGATGGATATTTAGGGGGGCGGAATTCCGAAATTAAATAATAATACTTAAATTAGCATAAAAGTATAGGCAATGCATACCACTATTCCGGCAACGGCAATCGACATATATCGGAGTTTACCCGAGGGGACACGGTGTGAGGTATTATATAATCAATTAATTATGACGCCGGCCCCAAATACAACACATCAGTTTATCTCTGTAAAAATATCTTCATTGTTGTTTCTGTTTTTGGAAAAAGCAAAAACGGGAGTAGTACTTGAAGCTCCAACTGACGTGTACTTAATGGAAACGCAGTCAGTTGTACAACCGGATGTATTGATTATCATGAATGAAAACAAGGATATTATTCGTGAAGATGGGATACACGGCGCCCCTGACATTATTTTCGAAATACTTTCCGGCAACCGCATCCATGATACACTTAAAAAGAAAACCCTCTATGAAGAAAGTGGCGTAAAGGAATATTTTATTATCGATCCGGCTGATAAAACAGTTATCATGTTTACTTATAACGACCAAAAGAAATATGAACTGGTTTATGAGTTGAAAGGTAAAATAACATCTGAAGTGTTAGGCGTTAGTTTTGATTTGTAGGCAACCAACATCCGCAACCAATTAATTCCGTATTTTTGCCGCATGGCTAACATTCAATCTTTTAAAAACAACCCATACCAGGAAAATACCTATATTTTATATGATGAAAGCGGAGAATGCGCGATCATTGACCCCGGCATGGAAACGGCTGCCGAGCAAAATGCAGTGGTAAATTTCATAAAGGAACATAATTTAAAACCAGTTTTGCTGCTCAATACCCATTGCCATATCGACCACGTACTGGGGAATAAATTTATTTTTGATCAGTATGGTTTAAAACCAAAGTTCAACAAAGGCGAACTGGAACTTTTGGAGTCTGTTGTATCTTATGCGCCTTCCATGGGGATCCGCTATGAGGTATCGCCCTTGCCGGATGAATATTTGCCCGAAACAGGTACTATTAAATTTGGCAATACGGAACTCATGTTGATCTTTGCCCCCGGCCATTCGCCTGCGCATTTGTGTTTTTACGATAAAAATGCAAACCTGCTGGTTGCCGGCGATGTGTTGTTCCGTAACAGCATTGGTCGCACCGACCTGCCCGGCGGCAGCTTTAGCCAACTGATAGACAATATTGAACAAAAACTGTTTAAATTGCCCGATGATTGCACCGTATATCCCGGCCACGGCCCCGAAACCACCATCGGTTTTGAAAAACAAACCAACCCCTTTTTAAATTAATATAACAAACAGCAACTAACCTCTAATCTCTCATCTCCAACCACTAATTTGAACACCTCCGTTTACATAGCCAAAAGATACCTGTTTTCCCGAAAGAAAATGCATGCCATCAATATCATTTCGGGCATTTCCATGCTTGGGGTCTTAATTGGCAGCGCAGCATTGGTTATAATTTTGTCTGTGTTTAACGGGTTCGAGGTAACCATCCTTTCCCTGTACAGTAATTTTACGCCCGAAATAAAAATTGAGCCGCGTTTAGGTAAAACTTTCGACCCGAACACCCCTTATTTTAATCGCCTTCACCATGATGCAAGCGTGTTTTCTTATACCGGGGTTTTGCAGGAGAAGGTGCTTGTTAAATACAATAATAAACCTTTCATCGGTACCATAAAGGGGGTAACCAGGGAGTTTTTAAAGAGCCGCCTTTTAGACAGCACTATCCAGTCGGGCACATTTACGCTAAAAGCCGATAGTCAGAATTTTGGTGTTATAGGCTCGGCGGTACAAAGCAGCCTGGGGATTAATATTCATGATCAGCTTAACCCTATAGATATCTATGCACCAAACCGCACAGGAGGAAATGGCGCCACCCCCCTGGATGAATTTATTGTCCGGAGCATCATGCCGTCCGGGGTATTCGCTGTTGGGCAGGATTTTGATGATATTATAGTCACCCCCATTGAATTTGCCCGCGACCTGCTCAATCAGCCTAAAAACGTATCTTCATTGGAGATAAATTATAAGAGCGGGACAGACCTGGAGGCTGTACAGTCTGCCATCATCGATAAAATTGGCAATAAGTTTACCGTAAAAAACCGCAAAGAACAAAATACCGAACTTTATAAAACATTAAACTACGAACGTTGGTTTATATTCATGATATTGACTTTTGTGTTAATAATTGCTATATTTAATATTATTGGCTCATTAACTATGCTGGTTATTGACAAACGGAAAGATATTGCTATTTTAACAAGCCTGGGCGCTGATAAAAAATTGATACAGGGTATATTCTTTTTTGAAGGCATGATGATATCAATTATAGGATGCATAACAGGCATAGTTTTGGGATTGATATTTTGTATATTGCAGCAACGCTTCGGTTTGGTGAAAATGGGATCGAAAATGTCGGTGCTGGATGCTTATCCGGTTTCGCTTCGGGCAAGTGATTTTGTGCTGGTGTTCTTAACGGTAATCATCATTGCTGTAGTTGCGTCGGGCATTAGCTCAAGGTTAAGTATTAAAGGTTTAAATGATATTAAACAAGACCTATAGTTTGATAAATGCGGGTGAAACAGATCAAATATTTAATGTTACTGCTTGTTGTCGGGATATGCTCATGCCATAGCAATCCGGGGAAATCAACACGGTACGTGGTATTTAAAGGTGTGTACAGTTTTGGGCCCGAAGTAAAATCATTTAAAGATTGCGACAACGGGCAGGAATTTTGGGTCACTGATGAATCTGAACAACTGGAACTGAAATATACGCAACTTAAATTCGAAAAACCCTATGAGCCGGTATATGTGGAAGTGGAAGGTGTAAAGGTACATTCAGGAAAAGACGGCTTAGGCTCGGATTACGACAGTACGCTGGTGGTTAAAAAATTAATAAAGATTACCAGGGAAATACCGCAGGAAGGGTGTAATTAGAAGTTAGTCCGAAAGTCGGCAAAGTCGGGAAGTCCGAAAGAAGCCGCAACTGATGTTTCTTCAAAAAGAACTTAAGTTATATGGAAGAGATTAGTATCGGAGCTAAACTGGTTAATAAAAAAAGAATTTAAAAGTAATTTGCCGGAAGATGTGCAAACTATTAGCTTTAGGCTTTTAGCTTCATACCTTTAAGCTAAAATAAGATCATGGAATCAAAACGTCAGCAAAAATTTGCGGGAGTAATACAAGAGGACCTTGCCGCTATATTTCAGCGGGAGGGTATAAACTATTTGCCCAATACGCTTATCACCATTACCAGGGTCAGGGTAACCCCCGACCTGGCTATAGCAAGGGTGTTTTTAAGCTTTTTTAATAATACCAATTCCCAATTGGCCCTGCAAACCGTCAAATTGCATGCAAATGAAATACGGTACAAACTGGGTGCGCGGATAAAAGACCAGGTACGGATTATCCCGCAGCTTGAATTTTTTGTCGATGATACCAGCGATTATGTTGAACGTATGGATAAAATTTTCGACAAAATAAGCAAGGAAGACCGGCAGCCGGAGACGGAGTAGTTGGTCATTGGGTCATTGGTCATTGGGTCATTTTGCCTCATCCTAAATCCTTCTCCAAAGGAGAAGGACTTTAAAGCCCTCTCCTTTGGAGAGGGTTGGGTGAGGCGTTGGTCATTCTTTTTAAGGTTGAAACAATTCTTAAATTATCCAAATATTAATATGGATGCTTCCATTCGGTTAGCGGCTTATTTAGAAACCCATCCGGATGCTGTTGGGAAGGTGGTTGATTTTAACCCTGGTACCGACGACCTGTTTCATTTGGACCTTACGGACGGGAATAAAGACCTTGATGCAGCAACTATTGTTGATACCAGAAAATTTGATCAATGGGTAAACCAGAAACTTTTTGATAATAGCTGCAAATATGGTATTGGCGGCTATATGGAACATCGGACAATTTATAAAGGGATTCCGCTTTTTGAAAATGAGAGCGATGAGCCCCGTTTCCTGCATTTAGGGGTTGATATATGGGCCAAAGCGGGGACAGCGGTTTATTCGCCCTTGCAAGGCTGGGTACATAGCTTTAACGATAACAACAGTCGCGGCGATTACGGCCCGGCCATTATCATGGAACATCACCTTGAGGGCCTGAAACTTTATTCTTTATACGGCCATTTAAGCCGCAAAAACCTGGAAGGTTTAAGTATTGGTATGCCAGTGGAGATCAATCAAAAAATTGGAGAGTTTGGCACAATTGAAGAGAATGGCCATTGGCCGCCGCATCTTCACTTTCAGTTGATGTTTGATATGGAAGGCAAAGAGGGCGATTATCCGGGCGCCTGCCGGTTCTCCGAAAAGGGGAAATATTTGAGTAATATCCCCGATCCTCAATTGATTTTGAATTTTCCAAAGGCGGTCTCCTAAAAAAATGTCAATAACACATTATTAATTCCCCGGATTTTATTTAGTTTCGGATGTTAATACACCAATCCATTAAACCCTAATTATTTGTCCCGATGAAATTTAAGATTTTATTGCTGCTATGCGTTATTTCCCCTCTCTCAATAGTGTTTGCGCAAACCGTTAAAACTTACCAGGTTAAATCACCTGATGGGAAGATCAGCATAGATATTAATGCCGGAAGCGCCATTAACTGGTCGGTAAAGCATGGACAAAACAATATTATCATGCCATCGGAAATTTCGATTACCCTTGATAACGGAGAGGTGCTGGGAAAAAATCCTTCAATGAAAAAGGCAAAAACCTCGTCGGCCAATGAAATAATAAATACGCCAATCTATAAAAAAGACGCGGTTCAGAATAACTACAACCAACTAACGCTAACTTTTAAAGGCGATTACGGATTAATTTTCAGGGCTTATAACGACGGAATAGCTTATCGCTGGTTTACGGTAAAAAAGGCAGACCTGACCATTATCAACGAAGAAGCCAATTTTAATTTTCAGGATGATGATAAGGCTTTTTTGCCATTTGTGATGGATTATCGCAACAAGGATAAATTTAATACATCCTTCGAGTCGCATTATGATAACATAAACATCTCGGCCATAAAAAAAGATACACTGGCGTTTTTACCGGCTTTGGTTGATATTGGCAATCCTTTGAAAGCGGTAATATTGGAAGCTGACCTTCAGGATTATCCGGGCATGTATCTCACTCCCGGCGAAGGAAATAATCTGCACGGCGTATTTGCCAAATACCCAACCGAGGAATTTATTCACAATATTAATTATGTGGTGAAAAGCCGGGCGGATTATATTGCCAAAACCAAAGGCGACCGCAGCTTTCCCTGGCGCGTGGTTGTAGTAAGTACAGAAGACAAGCAACTGGCGGACAATGATATGATGCAAAGGCTGGCTGAACCTTCAAGGCTGGCGGATCTGTCATGGATAAAACCCGGCAAGGTAGCCTGGGACTGGTGGAACGACTGGAATATCAGCCATGTGGATTTTAAAGCAGGCATAAACGTGCCTACTTATAAATATTATATCGATTTCGCAGCAGCAAATAAACTGGAATACATTATTGTTGATGAAGGCTGGTCGGATGATTGGGACCTGAATAAATCAAAGCTGGATGTTCAGCAGATTGTTGATTATGGCAGACAAAAAAACGTAGGTGTGATACTATGGTCCACATGGTATGCCATTACCCGCGATGCCGATGCATTGTTCGCAAAATATGCCCAAATGGGGGTCAAAGGTTTTAAAATAGACTTTATTGACAGGGACGACCAAAAAATGGTAAGCTCTTTATATGATTTGGCCCAAAAAGCTGCCGACCATCATTTGATGGTTGACTACCATGGCATGTATAAACCAAGCGGGCTGCAGCGCACCTATCCAAATGTGATCAATTGCGAAGGGGTAAAAGGTCTCGAAAATATGAAATGGGGTGTAGATAATCAGCCGGGTTATGATGTAAGTATTCCCTTTATCCGCATGATGGCCGGGCCGATGGATTACACCCCCGGCGGTATGCGCAACGCATCAAAGGATGCTTTCCGTCCGGTAAACTCCAACCCAATGACACAAGGGACACGCTGCCACCAACTGGCCATGTACACTGTATTTGAAGCGCCCCTGCAAATGTTGTCGGATAATCCTACCATTTACATGCGTGAGCAGGAAAGTACAGATTTTATCGCCGCCATACCAACCACCTTTGATGCGACAGTGGCCCTCGACGGAAAAGTGGGCGATTTTGTAAGCATAGGCCGCCGTAAAGGCACAACCTGGTACGCCGGCGCCATGACAAGCTGGACTCCACGCGAAATAACCGTAGATCTTTCTTTTCTGGGCGATGGAAATTACAAAGCCACGATTTTTGAAGACGGCATGAACGCTAACCACGACGCTACCGATTATACCAGCAAAGTGATCACAGTTACATCGAAGGATAAATTAGCCGTTAAGATGGCTTCCGGCGGGGGCTGGGCGGCAAGGTTTGAGAAGGAATAAACTTCCATCCTAATGATTGTCATTGCGAGCGAGCCTGCCTGCCGGTAGGCAGGGAACGAGTGAAGCAATCGCGAACTATGCATAGCCAACCAGTTAAGTTCGCGATTGCTTCGTGCCTCGCAATGACATGATTTTTTAATAATTCACGCCATATTCACCCTATCCCCATGTGATTTTGGCTCAGATATTACCAAAAAATGCAGATCGGTATCGCCATCATTTAGTATGCGGTGTTTGGTATTCGGCGGAATATGGATGGACTGATTTTGCTGTACAGTTTTTACCTGCCCTTCAACTTCAAACGTGGCAATGCCAGTTAAAATGTAAAATAGCTGTTGTGCCTGTTCGTGGTAATGTAATTGTTCGCCGGTACCGGGCGGCATTCGTTCCTGTATTACGCTTAAACTGTCGGTGCGCAACAGGTGCCAGCCGTCGCATTGGTCGCCCCAGGTATAGTGTTCGGCATTCTCCGTTGAAGTAATCATTTTAAAATGGTTTAGTATAGCCCCGGTCTTCGTATTCCTTTATCAGTTTGTTTGTGGCACGGTTACACCAGGCTATTGTCAAAAGTTTTGTAAGAACTTCGGGCGAAACGGTTTTAAGCGCTACCAGCATGTAATCATAATTCAGGTAATGGTCGGTAACAAAAAAAGTCAGGGGATCAGTTTCTATCCATTTTCCCCTTTCGTGCGTTTGTACCACCAGGGTTTCACCGTCTTCCTTCATTCGCGCAAATAACTTTTTGCCGGCAAAAAAGCCAGGGGTACTATAAGATGGTTTTTCTACAACACCGGGCAGGTGTTGTACCGCATTGCGGATAAACGCTAAATAGATAACGGTATCCGTTTCCTGTAACTTTAGGGAAACATTATGCCGCCATTGGTGCCTGTTATTCATTTTGCTGAAAAACACTAAATTCCCAAAAAATACCGGAATTGACAACACCTGTGAATTTATCTGTTCCCAATTGATAGAGTCGCCTGTTAGCATGCAATGAAATAAAAAACGGATACTCCCAAACAGTTTTTTTGCTATTGGTTGTAATTAATAAAGTATTCTTTCCAGGCGGTGTGTTAAAAAATGTTAATGTCAGTTCTGCCTTTCCCTAAAATGTGAATTTCATACTATCTACAGATTCCATTTGTAACATTGTTGCTAATAAAGCAGTTCATAAAAAGTAAAAAAACTCTTGTGAAAACTAAATTTCATATTGATTTCATTTAA
>JBIOHE010000038.1:0-20289 GCA_044448725.1 Sphingobacteriales bacterium
ATATTATCTTATTTTAAAAAAGGACAATACTAAAAACCGCAATACTTTTTTTGAATTTTTAAGGCAGTATGATGTATTAGATTTCAGTCACATGCTACCTATTAACTTTAGCTTTTTACCGACTGCTGCAAAAACATTGCAAGATATAGGCGAAAAGGTAGAGTTAAATTGAGCTAAACCTTTTCATGAACGAATTTTATTACCAAGCTAAACACAATGAGACTTTTCTAATCGCTATCGAACAATCATTTCCTGATGATTATTTTGATTGGAAGATAACGGTAATTTATTATACTTCAATTCATTTATTGAAATGTTTAGCGAAAAAAAGAAATGTTAATATAGGGGCAACTCATCAAGATATTGCTGCTTCTCTCAACCCAAGAAGGGGGAAACAAGTCACACCATTTCCCACATGGGCGTGGGATAAATACGAAGATTTATTAAGATATTCTAAAACATCCAGGTATGACGGAATAAGCGACAGATCAGTTGCTTTAATCGCGCAAAAAAATAATTACAAGGAATGTCAGAAATCATTCAGTTCTTTTTGCAGTTATATGAAGAAAAATAATATTGAGTTATGATTTCCCCGTCCGCCCGTCCAAATCATACTGGCCCCACAAACCGGACGGACGCTACATATACCTTAATGCTATTTTTTGTTATTTGGGTAACTTCATCGCGATCCCTTAATGCCAGGTTTAATTAAAATACATTTTTAACCAGTTGAAGGATATTTGCTAAAGTTTGAGGCTTGGCTTCACTGATTTTACCCCCGCTCTCTGAACTTTATAAATCGGATGACTATGCGTAGTCTTACTACCGGGCAACAAAAAGCGCCATTTTCCATTTCTTTTATTATATTTGTATTGAACGTAAGAAGCTGATCAGCCATGACGACATTAACTATAGAAATTCCCGACGACAATAGTTCATTACTTTCCGAATTAATTAAACTCACTAAAAATGCCGGTTTAAAAGTGAGGATCGATAATGACGAAGATAATTTAAGTGAAAGTGAGTTCCAATCGCTTAAAAAGGCGGCGGAAGAGGCTGTTTTAATAAAAAAAGGTCTTTCAAAGGGTATCCCTGTATCCGAATTGTGGAATGACTAACACAGTAATAGCTTCCGAAAACTTCAAAAAAGAAGCCAAGTCCCTAATTAAGAAGTTTCATACCCTAAAGGAATCGATTGATAATGTCATATCCGATTTAATAAAAGATCCTTACTGCGGCGATCCCTATGGCCAAAAGATTTACAAGGTAAGATTAAAAGACAAAAGCAAAGGCGGAGGTAAAAGCGGCGGATTCAGGGTATTATATTGCCATATCAGTAAAACTGACGAAGGCATTACGATATTATTGATGTCGATATTCGATAAGTCGGACAAGGCCACCATCACTAAAGCAGACGCAGTTAAGAAACTCAACGATATACTCAAAGATTTATAGACTTGCCCGGAACCTGGCGAGGGGCTAAAATCATTCTATAAGCCTTATGTCGGACGCAATCCAAATCCGAACCCCATCCTGGCGCGCGTATAACGCGCAAAGGCCAAAAGCGGAAATGCTACCCGCGCCAGCAATAAAGAAAATTTTAACTATTTGAATTTACGGGTTATTGCCTGTTGACCATGTCAGCTATTTTTACAAAATTTGAAACTTTTGCGGTAGTCTATCTTAATAAGTACAGCGTTTACTGAACCCTGCACGCCAAAACACAAACATAAACACAAACAGTTCACATAAAATGAAAGCTTTTAAAATATCACTTTCACTTATTATTTGCGTAATAACAATCAATCAGGGAATGTCGCAGACAAATTTCACAAGCGGCTTCAGGCCCGGCGTGCCTGACCTGACTTTATGGTATCAGGAACCCGCCAAAGTTTCAGGCCAGCCTCCGTACGAAACTGCCATGAACGAAACCCTGCCGATAGGCAATGGTTGCACAGGCAGCCTTATATTTGGCGGAACGGCCCGGGAAAGGCTTGTTTTAAATGATATAAGTTTATGGACGGGGGATGAACAAACTGAAGGATCGTATCAGACGCTTGCCAACGTATTCATTAATCTGCCCGGACACGAAAATGTGAATAATTACCATCGGGACCTAAATCTGGCAGAAGCCACCGCACACGTGAACTATACGCTGAAAGGAATAAGGTTTGACCGTGAATATTTTGCAAGCAATCCCGCAAAACTCATTGTTGTAAGCTTAACCGCAGGCAGGCCGGGCGCTTATACCGGCAGCCTGGAGCTGAATGACATGCACGGGGCCAAAACTATCAGCGGCGCCGGTGGCGAACTTATTGCCGCAGGCACTTTAGCTAATGGCCTTCAGTACGAAAGCCGCATAAAAATAGTAAATAACGGCGGTACGGTGAGTGCCGAAGGTGACAGGATAATTTTTTCACGGTGTAACAGTCTGACCGTTCTGATAGCGGCGGGTACCAGTTATATTTTTGATTATGAAAAAAAATATTTGGGCGAAGCACCAGGGGGCCGTCTGGAACAACAACTCAATGCAGCATCGGCGAAATCCTGTTCGTCACTCAAAACCGAACATATTAAGGACTTTCAATCGCTGTTTAACAGGGTTCAGTTAGATCTCGGACAATCGTCTGCCCAACAAAAAGCCAAAACTACAGGCATCCGCAAAACGGAGGCCGCAGCAATTACCGATCCGGAGCTGGAAGCTCTTCTGTTTCAATACGGCCGGTACCTGCTTATTTCCTGCTCACGGCCGGGCGGTTTACCCGCCAATTTACAGGGCTTGTGGAACGACAGCAATAATGCACCCTGGGGCAGCGATTATCATGACAATATTAATGTTGAAATGAATTACTGGCCTGCGGAACCTGCAAATATCGCCGATTGCAGCCTTCCATTTTTCAACCTGATTAAAAGCCAGCTGGCGCCCTGGCGAAAGGCTACAACGGCGGCAGCCGAGATCAATACACCGGCAGGCCTGCCTACTTCAAGAGGTTTCGCCCTCCGTACTTCTCATAATATTTACGGACATACTGACTGGAAATGGGATAAAACCGCGAATGCCTGGTATTGTCAGCAATTATGGGAGCATTACGCATTTGGACAGGATAAAAATTACCTGCAAACAATTGCCTATCCGATCATTAAAGAAACCTGCGGGTTTTGGGAAGACCATTTGAAAAGCCTTCCCGATGGGGGCCTTGTGGTCCCCGACGGATGGTCGCCGGAGCATGGGCCGACCGAAGACGGAGTGAGCTATAATCAGCAGATCGTTTGGGACTTGTTCAATAATTACGCAGAGGCCACGGTTGCATTAGGTATCGATCAGGTTTACGGCTTGAAGATTGCAGCGATGCGTGATCGGCTGGTTGGCCCTAAAATAGGTAAATGGGGTCAGTTGCAGGAGTGGATGGAAGACAAAGACGACCCTAACGATCATCACCGCCACACCAGCAATTTGTTCGCAGTATTCCCGGGCCGGCAGGTTAGCCTTGCTAAAACACCCGGTCTGGCGAAAGCAGCAAAGGTTTCTTTAGATGCCCGCAGCCCGACCGGGGATGTGCGTGAATGGTCTTTTGCCTGGCGAACAGCACTTTATGCCCGCCTGCATGACGCTGAAGACGCCCATAAGATGCTCAGGGAGTTTTTTAACGAACGCAATAGTTGTTTAAACCTTTTCGGGTTGCATCCACCCATGCAAATGGATGGCAATTTTGGGATGACCGCTGCAATAGCCGAAATGCTGGTGCAGAGCCATGAAGGAGAAATTAATTTATTGCCCGCCCTCCCGTCGGGATGGAAAACAGGCTCCGCTAAAGGCTTAAGGGCACGGGGCGGCTTTGAGGTTGATTTGTTGTGGGAGAATAATAAGCTGGTTTCAGCAACCGTACATAATGTGAACGGTACAACTTGCCGGATACGATATGGTGACAAAGTACTTGATCTGAATACCCTTAAAAAGGGAGAAAGCCAAAAAGTGGTATTTTAGAATGGGCGGAGGCAGCATGTTGGGTTACCTGTCGGCGGGGCACGCGTAGCCCTTACGCTTTGCCCGGCGCGACAGGCCCGCGCCAGTAATAAAACAGGCATTTAAAAATTACAATTAAATCCTGCCCCAACCCGTCCGCCCGTCCAAATCATGTCGGCCCCCCAAACCGGACGGACAAACCTATATCCTTATGCTATCTTTTGTTACCCATCAATACCCATTCCTCCTGATAGCTGCTATTGCTTACCTTTGCGCGAATGGATTATTTCAAAAAGCTGGCGGACCTGCTGAAAATTGAACAGGCGGAGGACCGCGGGGCCTATTTAAAACTTACATCGTCAACCTCGGTCACAGACCGCCGGGCGGCCGGGCTGGCCTGGTACCCGGTTGCAATTACAGGTACTGAACCCAGTCGCGGGGATTACCTTAATGTGGAAGCTGTAAGAAAGACCCACCTGGATATCATTCATCAGCTGCGCTTTGGCAGCCCGGCGGTGCTGTTCTCCAATCACGACCCCAAAAATAACCGTGTGGAAGGGGTTATTACCTACCAGGGCGGCGACAGGATAAAAATCAACATCTTTACCGAAGAACTCCCGGACTGGTGCCGAGACGGTAAACTGGGTATCGAATTGCTGTTTGATAATAACAATTACGATGAGATGTTTGCTGCGCTAAAACAGGCCGCAAAACTCCGCGATGAACCCGCAGAAGGCCGGCTCGCGCAAATCCTGACCGGGAAGAAGGCCCCGGTATTTCATCCCATTACAAGCCCGGTGCCTGTTACAGGATTAAATTCCTCACAGCAGCTGGCAGTGGATAAGATCATGTCGGCACAGGACCTTGCTATAGTACACGGGCCTCCGGGTACGGGCAAAACAACCACGCTGGTACAGGCCATCCGGCAGATGGTACGGCAAAATAAAGAACAGGTGCTGGTGGTAGCCCCAAGCAATACCGCGGTTGATTTGCTCAGCGAAAAACTATCGCTGGAGGGCCTCAACGTATTGCGCATAGGCAACCCGGCGCGGGTTTCTGATAAATTGACGGACCTTACCCTGGACAGCCAGATGGCCCTGCACCCCTATATGAAGGAATGCAAACGGCTGAAAAAGCAGGCTGGCGAATTTAAGAACATGGGCCATAAGTATAAGCGCAGTTTTGGCAAAGCCGAACGCGACCAGCGCAAGGCCCTGTTTGACGAGGCCCACAAGATCATGAAAGAGGTTGCCAAAACTGAGGAATACATCATCAGTGACCTGGTAAGTAAGGCTCAGATAATAACGGCAACCCTGGCCGGCGCAAATCATTATACCATACGGAATCTTAAATTCGGGACCGTGGTTATTGACGAAGCCGGACAGGCTTTGGAACCGGCCTGCTGGATTCCCATAGTAAAAGCGCAAAAAGTAGTGCTTGCCGGCGACCATTGCCAGCTTTCGCCAACCATAAAATCAGACGGGGCGGCACGAAAGGGTTTAAGCACCACGCTGATTGAGAAATGCATCTCCCTGTACCCCGAAGCAGTTACCCTGCTGGATGAACAGTACCGGATGCACAATGCCATTATGACTTACTCTTCCCGCATGTTTTATAATAATGCTTTAAGTGCCCATATTTCGGTTGCAAATCGTTTGCTTTTTACCGGCGACCAGCCTATGGTATTTATTGATACCGCCGGTTGCGGCTTTGATGAAAAGCCTGCCGGTACCAGCGTAGCTAATCCCGAAGAAGCTGCCTTCCTGTTCAGGTACCTCGAAACGCTGGTGACAACCCTGGAAGGGCATTACAACTCAGCTGACTTTCCTTCCATTGCGGTGGTGTCGCCGTACCGCGAGCAGATCCGGTTACTGAAAGATCAACTGCACCAGACCCCGGCTTTACAGGTTTACGGCGATTTGATTTCTGTAAATACCATCGACAGCTTCCAGGGGCAGGAACGCGACCTGGTGCTGATCGGTTTAACACGGAGCAACAGTGAAGGTGTTATCGGTTTTTTGGCCGATATCCGCCGCATGAACGTAGCCATGACCAGGGCCCGGAAAAAACTGGTGATTATCGGCGACAGCGCCACCCTTAGCCGCCTGCCATTTTATGCGGAGATGATCAGTTATGCGGACAGCCTCGGCGGATACCAGAGCGCATGGGAGCATTTGAGTTAAGTCTCAAGTCCAGAGTCGAAAGTCTTAAGCCGGATATGCCTTACCGATCATATTTCTCGTTTTAGCTGGATATTGTCTATCTTCTGAACAATCAGGGGTACGCTTTCCACAACTACATTATTATAATCAAGTCCAAATGCTTCGGGATCGGGCAGGCTTATTTTGTCGAGTATAAAATAGGTTCTCATCATCAGGTTTGTCCAAAATGGAAGCTGGTTATCAAAAGACAGAAAACTTTTCATCACCACAAAACGATAATCCCCGCAGGCATCGCGCTCATCAATTACACAATAGTTGTTTTTATATACCACTTCATTATTGGCAATCATTTCGGCGGCAATTTTTCTGAAATACAAATTGATACGCGGCACAACACGAAACCCTAATTTAAACCGCAGGTAAATAAGATCCTGCGGAGCAAGTATTTCAACGGAATAGCTCATGGTATAAGGCGCATCATCAACATCCACATGCAGCAGCCAATATAGCTCCGCCCGTTTAGGTTGCTGACAAAAAATAGATTCAATAATCCGCCGTTCAATAAAAGCCGGGCTTTTTGTAAAGGTTAGATATACCACGTGTGTAGCGAATTTTGGTATTGCAGTATCGTTGCTCAATTTTATGATGTCGGGTATATAATCATCAAGGGGCAGATATTTTTTATACTTTTCTTTTAGTTTTCGTCCCGCCTGCCATATATACATGGTTGTTATCAGCAGTAAGCCAACTAACAGGGTAAGCCATCCGCCATGCATGAATTTTCTCATATTGGCCACTAAAAAAGTAAGCTCGATACACAGGTACACAGCGAGGATAGTGTATGTTAATAGTTTAGGATAACGTTTTGTGCGCAGGTAGAAGCTTAATAAAACTGTGGTCATCAGCATGGTGAGGGTTACGGATAAGCCGAAAGCGGCTTCCATGTTGGTTGATTCCCTGAAATAAAGCACCATACCTATGCACCCTGCCATCATCATCCAGTTTATTGCCGGAATATAAACCTGTCCGCGCAAGTCCGACGGAAATGCTGTCCGCAGCCTGGGCCATACGTTCAGCCGTATGGCTTCATTAAACAGGGTATAGGTGCCGCTTATTAATGCCTGGCTTGCTATTATTGTCGCCAGGGTTGAAATTAAAATAGCCGGTATCAAAAACCATTGCGGCACCAATCCATAGAACGGTTCAATGGCTTTCAACGTTTGGCCAATATGTTGTTTTAATAATGCCGCCTCACCGAAATAGCAGAACAGCAGGGATATTTTTATAAGTATCCATGCCATTTGTATATTCTTACGGCCCACATGCCCCATATCGGCGTATAAAGCCTCGGCGCCTGTTGTACAAAGAAATACGCCGCCTAAAACCCAAAAACCGCCCGGATATTCAACAATCAGCCGGTAAGCGTAAACCGGGTTAATGGCTTTTAGTACGGAGAGATCTTTTATTAAAAAGTTAAATCCAAGTACCGCTATCATGCCGAACCAAATTACCATCGCAGGCCCGAAAAACTTGCCGATCAGGCCTGTCCCTGTCCGTTGAAACAGGAATAAGAGGACAAGGATACACAGGGCGATCGGCAAAATCGGAACATTGGGCGCTATACCCTTTAACCCCTCTATGGCTGATGTAACTGAAATGGGCGGGGTAATAAGGCTGTCGGCTATCATAAAACTGGCGCCGATTATTGCAGGCCATATCAACCATTTGGCATGCCGCCTGATGAGGGCATATAATGAAAATATACCGCCTTCACCATTGTTATCTGCCCGCATGGTAATTAACACATATTTCAATGTAGTTTGAAAAGTAAGCGTCCAGAATATTGCAGATACGCTGCCCAATACCAATACTTCGGTAATGGCGCCTTTCCCTATAATAGCCGTATAAGTATATAAGGGAGAGGTGCCCAGATCGCCGAATACGATGCCTAAAGCAATTAAAATGCCCCCGAAAGTTATTTTTTTGATATCTAATTCTTTCACGTTTCTTTATATGTTGGCGGTTGTTTTTGATGATAAAAGTACAATTATTGGCCGGAATGTGATATGTTTGGCCTTATTTTTATCACAACATAAAAGACCCTGATGAGTCAAAAAAACAGCACCGGAAATTCCGCACGTACCATTCTTATAGCAAGCCTGACGGGCACCACCATCGAATTTTTTGATTTTTATATTTATGCCACTGCGGCGGTGCTGGTGTTTCCCAAACTGTTTTTTCCCTCCGCCGATCCCGCTTCGGCCACCCTTGCGTCTTTAGCTACTTTCGCCCTGGCCTTTTTCGCAAGGCCATTGGGGGCTGCTTTGTTCGGGCATTTTGGCGACCGGAAGGGCCGCAAGGCCACACTGGTGGCCGCATTAATGACCATGGGACCCTCTACCGTAGCCATTGGCTTACTGCCTTCTTACCATTCCATCGGCATTGCAGCGCCTATCCTGCTGGCTTTATTTCGCTTTGGGCAGGGCCTTGGGCTTGGCGGCGAATGGGGCGGCGCGGTTTTATTAGCTACTGAAAATGCCCCTCCCGGAAAAAAAGCATGGTACGGCATGTTCCCGCAATTAGGCGCACCAATCGGCTTGTTAATTTCAACCGCAACGTTTCTTATTCTTAGTAAAACCATGACCGACCAGCAATTCTTTAGTTATGGCTGGCGTATCCCGTTTATTGCCAGCGCTGTATTGGTTTGGGTTGGCCTGTACGTTCGTCTAAAAATAACCGAAACCCCCGATTTTTTAAAAGTAATGGAAAAAAATGAACGGGTTAAAATTCCTATTGCCAATGTATTTGTAAAGCATACCAAAGTGCTTATCCTTGGTACTTTGGCCACCGTTACTACTTTTTTATTATTTTACTTACTTACAGTTTTTACCCTCGACTGGGGTACAAAGGCTTTTCATTATTCGCGGACAAGCTTTCTTATCGGTGAAATGATTGCCAATGTGTTTTTTGGTATCGGTATTCCGCTCTCTGCTATCCTGGCCGACAAATACGGACGTAACAAGATCCTGACCATTGCCACCGCCGGTATTTTTATTTTTGGCTTGTTTTTTTCGCCCTTATTCATCGACGGCAACTGGGGATTGACCGTTGTCTTCCTCGTGCTCGGTATGTTTTTAATGGGACTGACCTACGGCCCCCTGGGTACCGCCCTTTCCGAAATTTTCCCGGCGTCCGTCCGCTATACCGGCTCATCCATAGCCTTTACATTGGCGGGCATACTGGGCGCTTCGTTAACGCCCGTTTTGGCTACTACCCTTGCTAAAGGTTACGGCCTGCAATATGTTGGCTATTACCTGTCGGCAGTTGCTGCGCTTACGTTTTTGGCATTGCTTGCAGCCAGGTCATCGATGAAGGAGAATGTGAAGGCAGGCTAATTAAACAAGTAAAAGAAGGGTTTACACAATTTCAAAAATTCAAATTATGTACTATTGATAATCAGGTATTTATAAAAATACCGGGTTTGCACAAAAAGTTAATTTCGTTGCTGAAAAAACCTCCCCTGGCGCGGCAGTGAGCTTAAAAAAACTATCTAATTTTGCCACCCGCCTGTCCAAGCGTGCCGCTTGGACATACAAAAATTTAAGCGGAACGCTTAAATTAACCCGCCTGTTGCAATTTCAAAGATAAATGCTCATTTTTATTCGATGTCACGCAATGCCTCAACCGAGTTAAATATTTACGCTTATGTGATCCCGATAGCTATCGGGATGACGAACCACATACACATGGTTGCAAATGTAACAGATGGAACACTCGGAGAGGTTTTGGGACGGTTTAAAAGCCACACATCCAAAAAGCTATTTGAAATGATCGCCAGCAACCCGCAGAAAAGTCGGCGGGATTGGATGATTAAAGCGTTTGAACGGGCCGGTAAGTATAATCCATTAAATGAAAATCATCAGTTTTGGCAGAACGGAAACTACCCTGTTTTGCTGTATTCACCCGCTGTTATTGAACAGAAAATTGATTACATTCCTGTCTGCCGACAGGCAGGCATGAAAATCCGGTTAGAGCGGGATTTGTAGGTTCGGCGCATGAATATTGGTACAGCAGCGCGAATCCTGAAAGTCCTTTGAAGATTATTTATTAATTTAAGCGGAACGCTTAAATGCTGTGTGTCCAGGCGGCACGCTTGGACAGGCGGAGGATAACATTGCTTATAGATGATCGGGATAACTTGTGACCTGTCAGTGGAGCACGAGCACGAGTAGCTTTGCTCTTTTTGGCCTTTGCCCGTCATATTCGCGCCGGAAGGGGATATACTATTTAAATAGCTGATTGCTGAAATTTTGTTGCCTGGTTTATTGACGTTTTCTTGCTATATTTGTTATATGGATGCGTTAATTGTTTACCCGGAAAATAAAGAGCAGCTTACTGCTTTAAAAGCAGTTATGAAAGCAATGAAAATAACCTTTGAGCAGAAAAGCGAAGTTTATCCGGATCATGTAATTAAGGGCGTAAAAGAATCATTGCAACAGGCCGATGAAGGAAAACTAACTCCGTACTCAGGAATAAAGAATATGCTAAATTTGGCATGAGTTTACAGATTTTCTATACTCCCCGTTCGAAAGAAACTTTAGAATCTGTTTATAATTTTATCCAAAATAAATTCGGGATTAATTCAGCGGATAGATTTGTGGCAAGAGCTGAAACGATCGTCTCGCTTATAGCTGAAAATCCATTCATGTATAAAGCTTCATCAATTGACAAAAATGTAAGAATCGCCCTGCTCAGTAAACAAACCTCGTTATTTTATAGGATTACAGACAGGTCCATACATCTTTTGTTTTTTTGGGATAATCGTCAGGAGCCATTTTTAATACAGTAATTCTGCTGCTTTATTCGGCAGGGAGACATCATACCTCGCGTCAGAAGGGTCCGCCGGCCAATTTGCTTTTTTATTCATTACGGGAGCGTCTCTTTTTTTCCTGTCCAGCCCGAACTGGTGTGATTAAAACTATCGTGGTATTTTAATCCGTAACCAAACATGCGGTCGAAAGAGGAATGCGCGAATATTAATATACCGGTGGCGATAATTACCTCCTGGTGCAGTAATATACCGGCCACGGCTATCAATAAAGCCAGGCCGCGATGGTGAAACAAATTATAAGTAGAAGCGCCGGCACGGTTATTGACCATGTAACCCAGCATGGAAAGATCCGGAATTAAGAACAATGGTATCCATACCCAAAGCGGGAAACCCAAACTATGCCGGGTTAAAAAATAAATGGCGGCAGCGGTAATGGCTATCTCTTCGGTTTGCAGTGAAAAGGCCATTTTTTTGGTGAATGGCTGTTGACGTTTGTTTTGATCTTCCATGACCTACTTTTTTTAGGCTACCCCGCGGTTTTTATCAACCCAATACGAAAGCGAAATAATAAGTCCCATCAGGATTACACAGGAGACGAATAGGATCATTAAAGAATCAGAAGGTGTCGGGCCAAAGGTATTTGAAACCTGGAATACCAAAAGAAAAATAACTAAGGAACCAAAAGCCCACTTTCCAATTTTATTTTTGGCTTTCGTGAAAGTGGCGTAAATATATACACCCGTTAAAAATATAAGTATTTCAACAATCAGCGCGATTGCTACATTATTCCAAAGTCCAAATCCAACTTTATAGTCACCAAAAGGTGTCAGTGGCAAATCAGCCGTGTGCACGATCAGATCAAGGAACCAGTGACTCAAAACACAAAGGCCAACGACAATGGCGCCTTGTTTGTCCCGTTTAAATAGCCAGTAAACAATACCCAGTAACGCACCCCATACAATACCCATCAAAAGGCTATGTGTATAAGGGAAATAGAGAAATTCAAAAGCATTCGTCTTCGTATAGCCAGGTACAACAGCTACTTTCTCAATATGGAATACAAGCAGGAAGGGCCAAAGAAGGTCAACAAATTGGGTAGCGATAAAAAGAGTTGCTAATGAAACCTTTGGTGCTATTTTTTTAGCAGCAAATGATAGTCCGAAGTGTCCGATAAACATTATTGTATGGGTTTAATCTGTTCATTTATTACGGGACAAAAATAAATAAATGAAATGCCGCTCAACTTGACAAATATCAAGAAATCAATGAACTGTGCTTTTTTCGGATCCGGCTAAAAGTTTCCGGTGTCATACCCAGCATAGAAGCAATGTATTGCAGAGGCACCTGGTTAAATAATTCCTTATTTTGATCGAAGAATGTAGAATAACGTTTTTCCGCGGACATAGATAAGTGAGTGAAAATCCGGTTCTCCATAATGGTAAAACATTTTACTATGAAATACTTTTCAAACTCAGGCCACGCCGGTACACTTTCAGCAATTCTCTTATAATCTTCGTCGTGAATAATGTAAAGCTCCGTATCAGTAAGTGCCTGAATATTCCAACGCGCGGGCGTCTTGAAAGTGAGACTGGCCAGGTCAGTCATGAAAGATCCTTTGGAACCGATCCATTGTGTTACCTCCTGATCCTCCATTGATACGTACACTCTCAGAAAGCCGGACTGAATAAAACTTAGTTTATTACAACGGTTCCCGGTCTTTAAATAATACTCCCCTTTTTTGAGCATGGCCGGTTTAAAAAGAGAAGCAATTTTCGAAAGGGCTTCTTCGGTAACACCGAAATAAGAATGAACATATTGCTCTAACTCCGTCATTACGTCATGATTTTATAAATAGCAAATATAATTTATTTGAAGAAGGTTACCAATAAGTTAATCCCCCGCCAAGTCAAACGAAACGCTTGACTTTTAACAGTTTTCGGCGTCCACGCTGATGAAAATACAAAACTGGCGCGATGACGGGCAAAGGCCAAAAAGCACAAAGGCTACCCGCAGGAAAGCAGGCGGGATTGGATGATTAAGGCTTTTAAACATGCCGGCAGGTACAATCCATTGAATGAAAATCATCAGTTTTGGCAGAACGGAAACTACCCTGTTTTGCGGTATTCACCCGCTGTTATTGAACAGAAGATTGATTACATTCCTGTCTGCCGACAGGCAGGCATGAAAATCCGGTTAGGGCGGGATTTGTAGGTTCGGCGCATGAATATTGGTATAACAGCGCGAATCCTGAAAGCCCGTTGAAAATTATTTATTAATTTAAGCGGGACGCTTAAATTGCTGTGTGTCCAAGCGGCACGCTTGGACAGGCGGATTTCTAAAAACCCGACCCGGTAATAAAGCTGCCGGCCATTTTAAATATTTATTCAATCCGTGATCTTCGTCATTAATTTAATCAACAATAAAAGATATGTTTGTCTTTTATTATTTAACATCAAAAAATGCAAACTCAAAATATTCTGGATGTAACGGTGAATGGCAAGCGGGATTTGTGTTTTCTGAAATTGTTATTAAGATGGAGACAAACTCAATAATGAAACCAATTGTTTATTCCTGTTCGGGTTGCTCCAGCGCAGCGCAAATGGCTAATTACCTTGCGCTGCAACTGGACAGAAAAGGAATCGCAGAGATGTCGTGTATTGCAGGGGTTGGCGGCAATGTGAGGAAACTGGTTCGTACCGCCCAATCAGGAAGAGAAATTATTGTGATAGATGGCTGTCCGCTTGCATGTGCTAAGGCCTGTCTAAATAATCATTCTATTCATCCCGATGTGCATATAGAACTGACAAGCTTTGGCGTAGCCAAACGTCAGCATGAAGATTTTGATAAACAGCAGGCTAATAAAATATTGGAAACATTAGAAGCAATGGCTGATCAGGGATTGCCCGTACAGCCCTTTTGAAAATCATCCCTTACAAATGAATCATTGATTTAAGTCATAATATATTCAACTTAATCGCATAAAATCATCCATAAACATGATATATATCATATTTATAAACAAACACATTTAGCACTTTTGTTTAATGTTTTTATAGCCAAATGAAAAGAAACACGAATTTGCAGGCGCTTTCACGCGACCATCATCATGGATTACTTTTAGCCTGGAAGATAAGGCAGGGGCTGAAGTTTTTGGCTGATCTGCAAATTATTGCTGATTATATTGCCTATTTTTCAGCGACAGCACTTTTCCCGCATTTTGAAGAAGAGGAAAGTCAAATTTTGACTTACCTGGCCGAAGACGACTCTTTAAAACAAAGGACCTTAACGGATCATGGAAACATATCCCGGCTTATTGGTCAATTGGCTTCCGCAAAAGAAATTGAACCTGCCATACTTCTAAAAATAGCCGACAATATCGATGCGCATATTCGTTTTGAAGAACGTGAACTTTTTCCTTACCTGGAGGAACTGTTAAATGCTGACCAGCTCAGCGAAATAGGGACCTCTATCGATTCAAATCATCAACCTTTTACTGAAAATTTTTCAAATGAATTCTGGAAGAAACATGCCAATTAACGGACAGACCCGGATTAAGGACTTGCTGGAATTTAATCAGGAGGAGGTGATCCGGGCATTATTAAAATTGAATAAGAATTTTGGAAAACTGAGGAACCCTGTTTTAAGAAAGCTTTTTGCAGGAAGGGTCACCATTGCCGATGCCTGTAAAATAGCGGGTAGTCCAATTTTAGCTTTTATGGAAAGTATGAAACAAATTGGCTTTAGTATAGATGAGGAGAAAAATGGTAAAGAAGAACCATCGCAACCTGGTCCGTCAATTAATGAACCAGACAGCTATTTAACGCTTGATGTCCGTCCGTCACTGGCCCGGGATAAAGACCCGCTTAAAGAAATCATGGCAGGCATCAATATGCTGGCAGAAAACCAGGGGCTAAAACTCATCAATACTTTTGAACCGGCACCGCTCATTCATCTGCTGGCAAAAAAGGGCTTTACACACCGTGTTGAGGTTGCTGACGATAATACAGTGATAACTTATTTTAATAGAACTGCAGCTGGTATTAAAGAGGTCATTCCACTTCCGGCCGATGAAGCTGATTTTGATGACGGACAATTCGACAGAGTTTTAGCAACAATTGCGCCCGGTAAAATCAAATACCTTGACGTTCGCCAACTCGAAATGCCTAAGCCTATGTTATCAATTTTGGCGGAATCTCCACATTTAATAGTGGGAGACGCGCTGTTTGTTTATCACAAGAAAATCCCGGTTTTATTGCTCCCCGAACTGGAGAAACAGGGTTTAAAATATCTTTTCAAAAATATATCACCCGGTAATGTCAATATGCTGATCTATAAATTATGAGTTCTATAAAGCAAAATCCCGGACTATACCGGATAGTAGTAACACATTACGTTGTTGCCGCGCTATGCTTTTTTACATTGGCTGTAATGATGCTATTTTCGGTACAGGCGTTTACCGGCCATTATTTTCACCCGCAAATATTAGCAATTACCCATATAGCCGCATTGGGCTGGGGCACCATGATTATATTGGGTGCTTCCTATCAATTAATCCCGGTGGTGCTGGAAACGGAATTATATAGCGAAAAGCTGGCATGGATAAGTTTCTCCCTGTTTTTACCGGGAATGATTGCACTAATTTATTCGTTTTGGATATTTATACCCGGCATACACATGCAATGCGGGGCGGTGTTATTATTAGCCGCTGTCATTTTGTTTACTGTTAATGTTTATTTAACAGCGAAAAAGAAAAAGCAGCAAACTATCCACGAGGATTTTATTTTCACTGCCTGCCTTTGCCTCTGTTTTACCGCCGCATTGGGGACAGCGCTGGTATATAATTTTACGGTTCCGGTATTTGCACAGGATCAGCTTCATTTTTTAAAAATACATGCGCATTTGGGTGTAGCCGGATGGTTTTTGCTGATGATTATCGGCGTAAGCTCAAAACTGGTGCCGATGTTTTTGGTTTCATCCTATCAAAAAACCAGGCTCTTATCCTATAGCTATTATTTTATTGTTTCCGCGCTATTGCTTTTTCTTGCAGATTCATACTTCTCGGGACTTAACTACAGGACCTATTTTATCGCTTTAATTGGCGCGGCAGGGGTAGCCTGTTATTTGATTTTTATAGTTAAATGTTTCCTTTTTCGTATGCGGAAGAAAATCGACTTACCAATGATGAGTACCTTTTTCTCATTCATCTTGCTGACGGTCGCCATACTCACCATACCGTTTATTATTTACTATCATCTTAAAAACAACCCTGTTAGTATCCGCTATTCCTTAATATACGGCGTGCTGCTGTTTATGGGCTGGATTACGGCATTAATACTCGGGCAAACATTTAAAACCCTGCCTTTTATTGTTTGGGTAAAACATTATGAGCATTTAACCGGAAAGGTAAAAACCCCCATGCCGGCAGACCTTTTTAAAAATAGTTTACTGAAAATACAGTCGGCAGGCTTTATTATTTTCTGTTTAACTTTCATCCCCGGATGCTTTTTCATGTCGCAACCATTATTATACGCGGGTATAGGCTCGCTGTTGGTTACGGCAGTTATGTACCTGGCTAATGTATTCATCATACTGTTTCATAAAACTAAAATCTATGGAAAACTTTGATATAACCGACCATCTTTCATTTATGAAAGCAGAGATACTGGAAACACTCCGTTTGGTGATGGACCCTGAACTGCATATCAATATTATTGATCTGGGCCTGGTATATGGGGTGAAAATTGATGAACCCGAAAAACAGATCAATATCGAAATGACTTTATCTTCGTCCTATTGCCCGATGGGTGAAAGCATTCTGTCGGCTGTTAAAAATTGTATAGAAGGACATTATGCCGGGTTTACCGCAAATGTTGAACTGGTATGGGAACCGGTATGGTCGTACCACAGTATTACAGAAGAGGGTAAAAAATCACTGGGTATTTAAAATGCAAATGATCAGGAAGCTTAACTATCCGAAGTGGGCTATAATCAATTTTATCGTACTTACCCTTTTCGGGATACTGCTGCGTTATATACAGCTTTATAACCTGCCCTTTGCAGATTATCAATTCATACTTCACGCCCACTCTCACTTCGCCTTTGCAGGCTGGATGTTTTTTGCAATAGCATTGCTGATAAGTCATATAATAACCGGCGGTAAATATTCTTCGGGCTACAGGTATGTATTTGTTTTTACATTGATCAGCGCTTTCGGGATGCTCGTCAGTTTCTCATTTCAGGGGTATAAACCTGTTTCAATTGTTTTTTCAACGCTTTTTGTTTTGGTCACTTATCGCTTCACTTACCTTGTTTTTAAAGGTGGGGCACTGAAAAATGCCGTGAACGAAACGGCGTATAAACTGATACGCGGTGCATTAATTTTCTTATGCATATCGTCGTTAGGGCCGTTTACCTTAGGCCCGCTGGCAGCTTTGGGATTTAAAAACACACCCTATTACCAGGATGCCATTTACTTTTACCTGCATTTTCAACTGAATGGATTTATGTTTATTGGCATACTGGGTTTGTTCGCCTCTGTATGCATTAGCGCGCCTTTATCCGGAAATAATAGAACCTGGCTTAATCTCTTTATTTACTCCACTATCCCGTTATATTTTATTTTTACTTTATGGGATAAGCCGCAGGGTTGGGTATTGCTGGTAGCCTGCCTTGGAACAGGTATAAATTTGCTAAGCTGGCTGATGCTTTGTTTCAGCTTCAGGATGGATGCAGGCCGGTTTTCGTTCCTTGCAAAAGCGGCGCTCATCGCTGCAACGCTAAAGATCATTTTCCAGGCGCTTATTTGCTTTCCATCAATAGGTGAATGGGCATTTATGAACCGCAACCTCATCATCGGCTATATTCATTTGCTCACCCTCGGAATTATTATGCCTTTAATTATCGACCAGTTTATAAAAAAGGATTTTCTAAAATCCGGCAGAATATTGAATGCGGTCAATTGGTTTTATATTTTATTGGTAATCGCATACCTCACCCTGCTTTTTATACAACCCTTGCTTTCTCTTTTTTTAATTACCATACCCCGGTATCAGTTCCTGTTATTTATGCTAAGCCTGTTCTTTTTGCCTGTTGGTTTGATGCTATTAATGCGAATCAAGAATCAAGAGCCAAGAATCAGGACAATAGTTTGACAAGTGTATAAACCTGCCTGCCGGCAGGTCCGCCGATCAGAAAATATTTTAACTAAATATTTCAGCACATTACCGTGAACCTGCCTGCCGGCAGGCAGGTGATCAGCTTTCTGCTTTTTTTCTTGATTCTTGATTCTTTGCTCTTGACTCTTGATTCGCATCATTATTAAGCCATAAAACCGGTGAATTTTCAGGAAAATGACCACAATCATTTTTATTCTTAATAATAAAAGATATGTTTGTCTTTTATTATTAAACAATTAAGAAAATGGAAATTTTAGACATCCTTGACGTAACTGTCATAGAACCCAGGTTAAAGCATCCGACGATATTTGAAAAATTCGACACGTTGTCGCCGGGCGAAGCATTTATTATTCACAACGATCACGACCCTAAGCCGCTGTATTACCAACTGCTTGCGGAGCGCGGCCAGATATTTGCATGGGATTATCTTGAAAAAGGCCCGGAAATATGGCAGGTAAAAATCGCAAAGAATACGAGTGCGGAAAATGCTGAAACTATTGGAGAAATAGTAGCAAAAGACTATCGCAAAGCCCGGGTATTTAAAAATATGGGAATTGATTTTTGCTGCGGCGGCAAAAAAACAATTGCTGAAGTGTGTGAAAAGAAAGGAATTGATCCACAGGAAGTGGAACGCCAGCTTTCGTCTATAAAAGGAGAAAATACCGGCAGCGAAAATGATTTTCAAAAATGGGACCTTGGTTTTTTGAGCGATTATATTATAAATACGCATCATCAGTATGTGCGGGATAATACGCCTTTCATTCTTGAAATTGCCAATAAAGTAGCAAGGGTGCATGGCGAACGCCATCCCGAACTGGTACGTGTAGCCGAATTGTTTTCAAGAGCGGCCAATGACCTTAGCCTGCATATAGTAAAAGAAGAGAAGATATTATTTCCTTTTATTAAGGAACTGGCGCATATTTATAAAACAGGCGGGGCTGTACCTGAAGCCGGATTCGGAAAAATTTCAAATCCTATCCAGGTTATGGAAACAGAACACGAGCAGGTTGGGGACGATTTTGAAATTATACGCGAAATAACAAACGGCTACCAGCTACCGCTTGATGCCTGTAGTTCATACACCATCCTGTTTAAAAAATTGGAAGAATATGAGAATGACCTGCACCGTCATGTGCACCTGGAAAGTAATATACTGTTCCCAAAAGCAATTCAACTGGAAAAAGAATTATCCTGAGCGGAACTATCAGTAATAATTTTAGGTTTGTAACACCAATAAAAAGAAAAATGATACTTTCAAAATCATGTGAATACGCAATCAGGGCAACGGTATATGTGGCCTTTAAAAGCCGGGAAAATGAAAAAGTGGGGATTATAGAGGTTGCCAAAGCAATCGGTTCCCCCACGCCTTTCACCGGCAAAATATTGCAAACCCTGGTCCGCAAAAAAATCCTTTCTTCGGCTAAAGGGCCTAACGGAGGTTTTTATGTAGAAAACGGGCAATCACTTTTTTTGATCGATATCGTCAGGTCTATTGACGGCAATGGTTTGTTTACTGCCTGTGTACTTGGGCTTGAAAAATGTTCTGCAACAGAACCCTGCCCCATGCATGAGCAAGTTAAACCGATCAGGGACCTGTTATTGGCCGAATTCAGTAAACAGTCTGTAAATGAATTGGTGCATGACTTTGAAAAAACAAAGTACTTCCTGAAATAAAAAAATTTAACTAAATAAAATACTCAAATATCTTTTATTATAAATATAACAAGTGTAATATTTTATCTGATTTTTTTTATAAATTACGTGGAACAAATATGATATGAATCATGTTTGTATGATAACGGAGATCACCCTTATCAATCCACGTTAACGATAATTTTACAAGAAATAAAAAAGCAATGAAAACGAAAATATTAAAAAACTTAGTTCCGGCTTTAGTGCTGACAGGCATAACCTTTTTATACGCCTGCGGCGGACCAGGATCGGCTTCTTCCGCTGACAGCGCCTCAACCGCAGCCTCGGCTGATATAGATCCGGCTGCAAAAAGTGATAGTAAGGGAGTGGGAAGATTTACTTCGGTTCAGTTAGGGCCAATCGATCCGGCAATGGCCGAAAAGGGCCAGGTGGTGTTTGCGGCCAAATGTGCCGCCTGTCATAAAACTACCGATCAAAAAGTAGTAGGCCCCGGACTCTTAGGTG
>JBIOHE010000039.1:0-20110 GCA_044448725.1 Sphingobacteriales bacterium
CCTGTATTGGTCGCCGATATTGGCCTTTAAGGTTAAAGAGATTGTTTTTAAAAGCAGCGACAGTTTATACACAGCCGATTTTTCGTCGGCCGAAATGCACGTATTGAGAGGGACCATTGTTATTTACAATATCACTTTAAAGCCCGATACCGTAGTTTATAACAGGCGAAGAAAGGAACACCTGGCACCCAATAATTTAGTGGAGCTTCATGTAAAGCGCCTTACGCTGTCGCATATTCACCCTTTTAAACTTTACTTTCAAAAAAAGCTTGATATTGGCGAAATCGAATTAAATGAGCCGGTGCTCAATATCACTTATCAATTAAATCATACAAAAGACACGTCGTTAAAGCCGGGACGAACGATGTGGCAAAAGATATCCAAAAACCTCAATTCAATCCACATCGGAAATATACTGCTGGGAGATATCAAACTAACTTATAAAGACTATTCGGGGAATAAGTTAGTCCTGTCAGAATTGAAGGAACTGAACATTAGCGCCCATGACCTGCTGATCGACCCAGGCACCCAAACCGACAAATCAAGAATTCTTTTTTGTAAAGAAATCATCGCAGAACTGAATAATTATTCCGGCAAAACAGCAAACGGTTTGTATTCCTATAAAATAAATTCGCTTAAATTATCCACCTTAACCTCAAAACTGAATATCAGCGGCCTTTCACTACAGCCAGTCGATACGGGTTTATTCTTTAATAAAAGCCAGCATGACCGTTTTTTGATGCATATTGATTCGATGCAGGTAAACAATTTCGATTATGCGAATTATCATAAATACCGGATCTTAAATGCATCAGATGTTTTAATAAACAACGGTACAATAGAAGTATTCTGTAACCCGAAGCATCTTATTAATGACGGGACAGATCAGGTAAGCACATTCCCGAATGCAGCCATTTATCAGATAAATGATAACATGAAGATAGACTCCATTATACTAAACCATATCAATGTTGTTTATAGTGAGTATAATAAAAAATCAAATAAAACCGGATCGGTTACATTTAATAATACCGAAGGGCGCTTTTTAAATGTAACCAACAATAAAACAGCTTTACAAAAAAACAATGTCTGCACGGCAGAATTTACCAGTTATTTCATGAACAGAGGAAAACTGAACGTAAAGTTTAATTTTAATTTAACAGATTTAAATAAAGCATTCAGCTACAAGGGCAGACTGGGACCGCTGAAACTGCAATATATTAATCCGGTGGTAATGCCTTTGGCCATGGTAAAAGTCACCACCGGAAATATTGATGCATTTGATTTCGATATTCATGCCGACCGCACTTCGGCGCGGGGCAGGGTATCTGCTTTGTACGATAACCTTAAAATAAGTATATTGAAGGTAGATACCGTTTTTGACGGCTTAAAACAAAAGCCAATAGCCACACTATACGCCAACCTGTTTATTGTAAAGCATAATAACCCGGATATACCTGGCGGACTGCCGCGATCAACTTACGTAAATTATTCCCGCACGCCTGAAACTCCATTTTTTAAGTCGGTATGGCAAACGTTGCTCAGTGGTATAAAGCCCTGTATTGGTTTAGATAAAAAAGCACAGGATGCGGCAATCGCGATGCAAAATGAACTTGCAGCCAATAAACAGAACCGCAAAATAAAAAAAGAACAAAGGCTGCAACGGCGGGCCGAACGGCGCTTGAAAAGGGAAGAAGAAAAATCGGTTGCGCCGCTGGTTGAATAATGCGGGTCGAGAACCAAGAGTCAAGAATCAAGAACCAGGAAAATAGCTTAGCAAGTGTATAAACCCGCAATCAGAAAATATTTTAACCAAATATTTCAGCATATTACAGTAAATGAACAGCTTTTTTCCCGGTTCTTGACTCTTGGTTCTTGACTCTTGTTTAATCGCGTGGCTTTTCCACATTTTCCTAAAACTTTTGTTAAAAATACATGTTGCCCCGTCCTTCAAATAGTTATAATTTAGCCTCCATCAAACACCAGCCATGATATTATCAGATAAGCGTATTTTAGAGGAAATTGACAACGGCAGCATTATTATAGAGCCTTTCAGGGCCGATTGCTTAGGCACAAACTCGTATGATGTGCATTTGGGAAAACATCTGGCTACCTACCGCGACAGGGTTTTGGACGCTAAACTCCACAACGAGATCGTTTCCTTCGAGATACCAAAAGAAGGCATCGTTTTACAGCCCAATACGCTGTACCTGGGCGTTACCATGGAATATACGGAAACGCATTTGCATGTGCCATTTTTAGAAGGAAAATCAAGCACAGGGCGTTTAGGTATTGATATTCACGCCACCGCGGGCAAGGGCGATGTGGGCTTTTGCAACACCTGGACACTCGAAATTTCATGCACCCAACCGGTTAAAGTATATGCAGGTATGCCCATCGGCCAACTGATCTACTTTGTGGTAGAAGGCGAGATAGAAACCTTTTATAACACCAAAGACAACGCCAAATATAATACCCCTTCAACGCGGCCTGTTGAAAGTATGATGTGGAAGAATAAGTTTTAGTAATATTCTTCTAAAAAAACATTCAAAATCACCTCCTTAACACACTTGTTACTTAAACTCCCATGCATTTTTACTTAAAACAGGCTTAATTTACATCTATGAACTATAAACGGATAATCGCGGGCTTGTTTTTAATTGGCGGTGTTATTGCACTATTGGGATTTGCCCGGACCGACGACGATCCGGTCAGCAAAATTATAGCCCGGCTTGACAAATGGGTTTCCACCCATCCGCAGGAAAAAGTTTACCTGCAGTTAGACAAACCTTATTATGTTGCCGGCGATGATATTTGGTTTAAAGCATATATTACTGCCGGCAGTGAGCACAGCTTATCTGCAATAAGCCGCATTCTTTATGTTGAACTTGTTGACGACAAAGATTCCATAAAGCAAAGCATTAAACTACCGGTACTAAACGGCTTAACCTGGGGCGATTTTGCACTGTCCGATACGTTAAAAGAAGGAAACTACCGCGTACGGGCATATACCAGCTGGATGCGTAATGCAGGCGACGACTATTTCTTTGACAAAGCAATAGTAATTGGAAATGCTTCAGAAAACAATGTTTTTACACAGTCATATTATACCTATACCTCCCGAAACGGGCAACAGCAGATAAATGCAGTAATAAGCTATTCGGATTTAAATGGAACACCTTACGGTAATGCAGAGGTGAACTATCAAGTTGAGCTTGGATCGAAAATAGCTAATAAAGGAAAGGGCGATACGGATGATAAGGGTAATTTAAACATCAGTTTTGGCAATACCCTGCCAGGAATATCAAACCCCGGCAGAATAATTACGAATATAATGCTTCCCGGCAAAAAAACAGTTGAAAAATCAGTGTTAATTAAGGCCGTATCGGCAAAGGCGGATGTACAGTTTTTCCCCGAGGGTGGTAACCTGGTAAACGGCAACGAATCAAAAATTGCTTTTAAAGCAGTAGGCGCCGATGGTCTTGGTACAGCAATTAAAGGAGTGGTAACAGATGATCAAAATAACCAGGTTATCTCTTTTAGCAGCAGCCATTCGGGGATGGGCGAATTTGTTATTACGCCCGAAAATAATAAAAACTACAAGGCAAAGATCACCTATACTGACGGTTCGGAAAACGTTGTCAACCTGCCTGAAGCAACCAACTCAGGGTATTCCCTAAGCATTGACAATTCCGATGATGATAATATTCAAATTAAAATATCATCCGGTCCGGAAGCGATGATAAATACCGGGCCGACCGGGGTAATGACCCTTGTTGCACAATCTGGCGGCACAATTTATTATGCAAGTAAAAGTAAACCCGGCCGTAAATTTTTAACTGCTACGGTACCAAAAAGCAAATTCCCGACAGGAATAGTACAGTTTACCTTATTCTCGCCGACGGGCGAGCCGTTGAACGAGCGTCTATCGTTTATTCAAAACCACGACCAGCTTAAACTTGCTATAACAGCAGACCAGCCAACCTACCAACCCCGCCAAAAAGCAAAAATCACCATGAATGTCAGGGGTAAAAATAATACACCTGTTATAGGCAGCTTTTCGGTATCGGTGACTGATGAGACTAAGGTCCCCGTTGATGAAACAGATGAAAGCACCATTTTATCAAACCTGTTGCTCACCTCTGAGCTAAAGGGCTATATTGAAAAGCCCAATTATTATTTTACCAATATAAATGAAAAAACAACTGCCGACCTGGATATTTTGATGCTTACACAGGGTTATCACAGGTTTGAGTGGAAACAGGTATTGGCCGATAACACTGCGCCGGTAGTTTACCAGCCAGAAAAAAGCATTGAAATAACCGGTCATTTAAAGAATTGGCTTGGCAAGCCGGTCGCCGGCGGCAAAGTAATTTTATTTTCAAAAAGCGGGGGCACATTTTTAATAGATACAGTATCGGACAGTGAAGGGCGCTTTACCTTCAAAAATTTAGTATTCGGGGATAGCATTACGTTTGTAATTCAGGCGCGGACAGCTAAAGATCACAAAAATATTGAGATATACGTAGATAGCGTTGCCCGACCAAAAGGCGGACACAACAAAAACACACCCGACTTGCAGGTCAATATCAGCAGTGGCATGTCAAACTTATTGCAGAATAGCAAAAACTGGTATAATGAGCAGCTTAAGTATGGCCTTAACAATCATGCTATCATGTTAAAGACAGTTGAAATAAAAGCCAAAAAAATTAGTCCGGCAGAACATTCTGACAATTTAAACGGGCCTGGCAATGCGGATCAGGTTCTGGCTGGCAGCGATATTGGAGCCGGGTGCCCCCAAATTTCAATCTGTTTGCAGGGCAGGCTGTTGGGCGTTACGTTTCAAAACGGTGTCCCGTATTTAAACCGTAGTTCAAACATACCGATGACTATAGTGATCGATGGATTAAGCATTGATAGTGGCGCGGATATTTTAAATAACTTAAACGCAAATGATATTGAAAGTATTGAAGTATTGCGCAGTATTGCTTATACTTCCATTTATGGTAGCCGGGGCAGCGGAGGAGTTTTAATAATAACCACAAAAAGAGGCCTGGCAGATTTTAGCGTAAAGAGTTATGCACCCTGGATTATAACCTATAGTCCCAAGGGTTATCATAAAGTGCGTTCATTTTATTCACCACAATACGACAACCCTAAAACAAATGCTCAAATACCCGATTTGCGGAGTACTGTATATTGGGGACCCAATATAATTACAGATAACGATGGCAAAGCCTCATTTGAATTTTTTAATGCTGATGCCAAAGGAACTTACCGGGTTGTAGTTGAAGGCATCGACAGCAATGGCAATTTAGGAAGGCAAATTTTCCGATATAAGGTGGAGTAGCTTGGGGGGATGAGAAAATAAAAATTTTAAATTGTATTAAACCTTTTTCAAAAACGTTAGTTTATTAGTTATTTAGCGATTTAAACTACAATTTAACACTTATGAAAAAAATCCTGACTATTATTAGCTGTGTAATGCTACTGGCGGTATCATCATGCACAAAACAGTACATTTCACCAGCGACTACCAATCAAACGGTTTACGCCGACGTTGCAACAACTGACTGGACCCTTTATACTGATAACAACGGCAGTAAGTCGTATCAGGCGCCTATAAATGTCCCTATGATCAGTCATAATTTTGCACAAATCGGAGGTATAATTGTCGCTGTTTCTTATGACGGCGGGAGTACTTATGAGCAATTACCCGAAGTATATGCTAACATTTCTTATAGCTATACTTATAATGCCGGAAATGTAACACTTTATGCTCAGTCTGCTGACGGTACCACAGCGGTACAGCCAACCCTTCCGATTAAGGTTAAGATTATTCTGGTAGATTCAAACAGTTAGGGAATCTGGTTTAATGTAAAGGCCATTAAAAGGGTGAACAGGCAATAATTGTATCAGTAATACAACTGTTGCCTGTTTTTTATTTTACAGCTATCCTTTTATTTATTGGGAGCTGAATAATGACAACGTTAGGGGAAAATCATTTTAACCTGGCGGCGACCATCGGCGCAAGCAGTTTTACCCACATACCATACATTTTGCCGGACGGGTGCAATCCATCGGCTGCAATTAATGCAGGTTCTGTTGCTGCCAATCTTGATATGGCCGTTATATCTAAATAATTAACCCCTGCAGCCAGGCTGATGGCTTTGTTAATTGCGTTAAACTGGTCTATTTGCGGGCCAATAACACTGTCCTGCCCGTGGGCGAAGGGCGTTACACCATAGTCTGGTATCGATAAAACAAAAACACCGCTTGTATCGCCATTGGCAAAACGTATTGCCGTGTTTAATACTGCGGCAAATTTTATTTTGTAGTTATCCTGGCTTAAATGCTGATACTGGTCATTTACCCCGATCAGCAAGGTTACAAAACTGAATGTCTCCGAAAGGATGCCGCTTCGTGAAATTGCGCTAATCAAATCATCTGTAGTCCACCCGGTAGTTGCAATTATTGCCGGTGTCCCAATCTGAAATGATTGCCCTTTTAATGAACCGGCAAGCTGGTAGGGGTACGACTGATCTTGCGGCACAGCCTCGCCAATGGTATATGAATCGCCGAGGGCGAGGAAAGTCACTATCTGTAAGGCTTTCATATTATCTCCATACCAAACAATACGGAAATATGTTGTTTTAAGATTTTCTTTACTTCAATTATATCAACCACTTGCCCTAACTCCCGTTGCATAGAGGTTACATCCTTATCATCAATACCGCAGGGCACTATATTTTTAAAATAATCCAGGTCAGTATTGATATTAAACGCCAGTCCGTGCATGGTTACCCAGCGGCTGCAACGCACACCCAGCGCGCATATTTTACGGGCGCGCTCATTGTCCGCATCAAACCAAACTCCGGTATAGCCAGGGTATCTTCCCGCTTTCAGGCCATAATCAGCCAGGGTAAGTATTACTGCCTCTTCAAGCGTACGCAGGTACAGATGTATATCGGTAAAAAAATTATCGAGATCAAGTATCGGGTAGGATACGATCTGCCCCGGCCCGTGGTAAGTAATATCCCCTCCCCTGTTAATGGGATAATAAGTTGCATGCTTTTCTTTTAATCCCTTTTCATCCAGCAATAAATGTTCGGGCTTGCCGCTTTTACCTAAAGTATATACATGGGGATGCTCACAAAATATCAGGTAATTAGGCGTAGGTATATATTCCAGGTATTCATCCCCTTCGGTAACCGCCTGGTGATTTCGTATTTCAATTTTTTTGGTCACTGTATCAGCAAACAAAGCTTCCTGTTTATTCCAGGCTTCTTTATAGTCAATCAAACCCCAATCCCGAAAAATAACATTTTTGTTTTTCATCGCATTATCCCTTTTACATAGCCAATCATATAATCATGGTATTGCAGATACCCCACTTCATAATCCAGGCAAACATCGCCTTTATGCAGGCGGGCTTTTACAAAACCATGTCCCTCAAAGTTAAATGGTTCCAAAAAAATATTATGTAAAAATGATATTTCTTTTTGCCCGTAACACTTGTAAACTGCTTCTTTTACACACCAGCAAACATATAATTCCGCTATTTTGTTTTCCGGATTAATAAAGGCCAGTTCCTCTTTTCGCATAAACTTATGAGCAATACGCTCCACCTTTTCTTTAATCTGCTCAATATCAATACCTACCGGCGCCTTGCTGATCATTACCGCTGCATAATCAAAGGAATGGCTTAAAGATATATGGTAGGGAAGATTTACAAGGTAAGGTTTGCCATGATCATCAACTTTGCAATCAATATACTCGTTGGTTCGCAACATTTTACGCAACAAAACACGCGTACCAAGCCAGTGCAGGTTACGTTTTCCAATCTTTAGTTGCTCGTAATAAGCCTTTTCCTCTTCGTTTAATTGTAATTGACTATACAACTCGTCAGCTTCCTCTTCAATTTTCCAAATGGCAAATTCTGTATCGTCGTCAACCTGTTGTCTGTATGCTATGGCCATAAAAGTAAATTTGCAAAAAGGATAACAAACTTATGGCAAATAAACCTAAATTGTATCGCTTTTTAGCAATTATTACAGCGCAGACGCATTAAAATAGTTTAAATTCTGATATTGTTGCAAAGAATAACCGCCATGTTGAACAAAGTCACGCCGAAATATTAAGAAAAGCGCCTTTGGGCGCGAAATATTGGTAGAAAATATAAAAAAGAATTTAGCGTGCCATCGGCACGTAACGAACAAAGCCGCATTAGCACTAATGCATGGGGGAGGTTTGGTACCTACGGCACCCAATGTCTGCCTGGTCTGTATTTCTACCAATATTGGACCCCAACAAGGGGTCTTATCAATTAATTTAATAACACCTGTAGCTTTATTTGAGCCTGTTTTTAATGCGTCTGCCCTGGCAATTATTATGAGAAGCTGGGTTTGTGTCCTTAGTCTGTAGTCCCGGGTTGTTAACCGGAAGCTGCTACTAACTATTCGCCACTCAACTACTCACCAATCACCCCTCACCCCCTCTATTGCAACAGCAATTTTAAATTTATCCCAAAGTTGGTAAACGCGGTATTGAATGTCTGTGAGGTAAAAGGCCTGTTTATATTTGAATCGTAAAATAAATTAAGATTAAACCTTGGGCTTATCAAATAATCAATTGAAGGCCGTACTGTAATATTTTGTGCACCCGATGCTACCTGTGCCGCCTCGCCTGCCTGGTAAATAAATGTCTCATTATTCTGTAGCGAGAAATCTATCTTAAAGTTAACATCGTTTTTATTTGTACCTCCACTGAACCATCCGAAAGGGAACTTGAAATCTTTATCGTGGTAACCCCATCCAAAAACTATTGCAGATTGATTTTGCTGGGCAAGCTGCCCGTTTAAAACGCTAAGGCTTAATGACCTGCTCTGCCGGTATTCGAGGTTAGCGCTCATACTATTTTTAAAACGCACGTCCATGCCAAATAAAGGTACAAACTGCTCTAAAATTGTTACCTGCGAAAATTGGTAAGCAGGTAAAAAGTCATTATTTGCATCCCTTGAGCTAACGGCGCCATTAGTTACCTGGTATTGCAATAACGTTGTGTACCCGCTTACGTTGTACGAAGCCCTATAGCCATTTTTAATATCAACTGATTCGAAAATATCGCTAAAAAAAGGTATATGGCTTAAGCCGCTGTAAGTAATCTGCCAGTTAGGTACCGGAATATTAGGAAACTGGCTTAACCCAGCGCCGGATGCTTTCTTACCGGTATAAGCTGCGAGGAATGCCGGAACCAAAACATTTTGCGAGTTAGCACTGTAACCGTCAGCATAACCATTAACTGCCGGGCCGATAGAGTTTGGGTTCTTTTTCCCAAGCCTTTGCGAAATTACGGGCAGGTCATTCAAAAAATTCTGAAAGATGGGTGAATTGTTGTCAATCCCGCTGATTTTCGAAAATGCAGTCGATATCGGCAGGAAAGAAACGCTGTAATCGCCTGTAGTAACCGGGTTATAACTCTGTATATTACTTGACCCATCGATAGATTTAAAATTGGTTTGATAGGTATGGTGCTGCAATTTAAACGCAGTTAAATCAATCCGCAGGTCTTTAAAGGGTTGAATTGTGCTCTTTAAGTGCAGGTCTTCATTGAATGTATTTACGTAAAGCTGGTTTTGAAGCGTGTCTGTACTAATCCAGCCGTATTGGAGTGCCGTGTGCCGCAAGTCGGCCTGACTGCCAAATAAAAACCCGAAACCGGGTGAGCCATAGTTAAGATCTTCACCCAAAAAAGTTGACTGGGGAAGGTAACCCGGTATAAAAGTACCCTGAGTTTGGGTAAAACTGCCGCTTAAATCTTTAACACTGGTTAACAGATTTGCCAAAAACCTGGTTAAGCCATTATCATTGTCAGGGCTTTTTGCCTTTTTTATGAACGAAATTTTATTGTATAAGGCGTCAAAATTCAGCGTTGGCGTAATTGTTAGCCTGCGCGAATTTGAAATACTGTTACCTACACCAAATTGTGCATTATCAATTGCAAACAACGGCTGGGCCAGCCAGTTAAAATGAGTACTGTAGCCGGTTATTAAGCTTACCCAGTCCATTCCGGGGATTTTATTGACCGGAACGGTATAATGCAGGTTCAGGGTGTGGTTGTAATTAGTCGTCCGGCCCAATCGGAATATATTTCTCCACAGGGTATCTAATTTCAAGCCGTCAAGCCTGCCGACCGGCTCATCTATAGTCGATAAATTGGTGGCGTCAAGATCCATTGAAAATGATTTGGTAATATTCCACGAAATTCCGTAGGTCCGGGTTACGTTAAATGTTTTATTAAACGTAGTTTGTATTGGCACAATATCCGTAGGATCATTGTTCCGCAGCGTATTCTCTGAATAAAACCTGTCAAAACTAATGCTGTAATTTAACCTTGTGGGCAGCAGGTTATAATTAATATCGCGCAATAAAGCGAGGTAATTTTTCTTAATGATTTTGGCAAAAGGGTTATTGTACTTCGGCTGTGTGTTAAAATTGTATGCCAGGGCCACATGATATGTTTTCTCAAGGTCATTAAGGGTAGTAAAATCATGGTGCTGAAGCTGGCTGTAAGCTATAGTAGCATTCCAGTTTTCAATATCCCAAACATGATTTGGGGCCTTACTGTCTGTTTTGTTTTTATGAATATTAGTCAGATTGATGCTTTTCCTCACGGTAGAATTCTCAGCGGCGGTTTGTATCGAATCCCGCTGTTTGGTGCTGGTTGCTGCATTAAGCCGGTCTTTCAGCAGGATATCAGGAGCCGAAGGATCGTATTCAGGTGTGCTCACCTGTGATGAAACATCAACATATAAAGGAATATGCACCCCGCTTTTATCGGGGAAGAATTTACCGAGTTCCATTGTACCGGACACATCATAAACCGCATTATCATCAAGACTCCGGTTACCAAGATTAGAATCAAGTGTTCCAAAGCCGACGGTAGATTTACTGCCCGACAGACTTATGTTTGCGAAATCTGCAAGCTTGGCGTTAAACCTTCCGGTGGCGGCCCAGCCCCCCTGTTCATTAAAATTTGTTAAACGCAATTCGTCAAACCATAAGGTACCAGACTTTGGCAGCCCATCGTCGGTACTTGATGTGGCGGCGGTCCTCAATGGGTTGCGGACACCAAGCATTATAGTTGATACCGTCCCCAGATCGGGCTGGCCCATAATAACAATGTCAGGGTTTTTCGAATATCTGTACGGTCTTGTGATTGGCCAGGGCTGTCCGAGGTATTTTGCATTGTCGCGTTCGATCTTGGCATCCGTCAATTGCGAAAGCGTCAGGTTCAATTCATTTGCCACAGGCCAAACGGCCGCCGGGCCGGCAGCACCGGCTGGAGTAACCTGAAGCGGAACTGCACATTCGTAATAGTTTTCAGTATAATCAGAACCCAGACGGATAAAACCGCTAAGGTCGTAATTCTTTAACTGGCTGCCCTGGGCGCCTTCGCAATGGATGAACATCTGCAGCTGCTTATACTGGCGCAAATCATTATTAAACAATCGGTAAGCCGCACGGGAATAGCCGTCGCTCAGATTTGTTACAAGCAATGAAAGCGACTGCTCATTTAATCTGGTATTTACCTGTAGATTACTGTAGTCCGGTTGTTGCTGGATACCCGGCGGGATTGCGTAAGGTACAGGCACACGGTTACTGTTCTCAAAAACATTTACAGTTTCAATATCAACCGTTGAGTTGTCGAGCGGCGGATTAAGAAGAGCCGGATCGGCAATTACATTGGCAGGGTTGTTCTCTGTATTAAATGCTAACCAGGAACCGCGAACCAATTGTAAAGTAGCAAAACGTAATACGGCAGTATCGGCAAAATCAGTCAGGAACATTCGCATATAGCGGATAGATTTAAAATCCTGGATGTTTCCGATAACAGTGGTAGGGTTATGAATGGGTACCCGAAACTGGTACCATGAAACCGCCTGTGTTGCTCCGTTGGGCAGTGTTACATTGGATGTGACCTTATCGGTGACGAAATTTTTACCCACCACCAAATCCTGCGGACGAATGGATACCTGATATTGAAAGTATTCATCATCCTGATCCATATTACCATCGCGGTTAACATCTTCCCCATCAGGAAAAGCGGTAGCGGCCGAAGTTTGGAGGCCAAGCAAAGCCTGCGACTGCTGAGAGGTTGGCGAGTTGCCGTCAGTACCGTTATAATTGCTGTAACGCTGCAAAATACCTGCGCCTGCTTTGTCAAGTGCAGGTCCCTGGTAATACTGATAATCATCAGAGGAAGGGTCTGCGTTAAAACTGCTTGCCGCCTGCGCGTTTAATTGTCCCTTAACCTGTTGAACTATACTTGAGAATTTTACCTGTTCATCTGCGTCATTCAAGCCATCCAAACCAACGTCCTGCAACTGGCGCGAAGCAGGGTTGCTGTCAAAGGAGTTTACTACCGGCTGTATTGTCGAAACCCTGCCCCAAACCGTGTTGCTTACCTTGGTCATATCGCCATTAACAGGTATCGCATTTTCCAGGCTTTTCTGACCGTCTTTCAATATATCTTCTGATATATTGCCAAGGTTAAAATACAGATGACCGCCTGCTGAATTTGGTTTGTAGATGAAAGGGTCCATCATCCAAAACTCAATATAAACTACATTCAGGTCCTGGAAATCAGTTGAGTTAATCCCCCTGAATATACCCCCCCAACGATTTTTCGGATTTTGGAGCGTTCCGTCACTATTAAGTCCGGTGGTTGTATAATTGTACGGGCCGCGCACCATCGGATAATAAGCGAGGTCCAATGTTGCAATAGGTAATGGCTGGCCGGTAGGCGATTGCTCATTAGGGAACACTTCATTTTGCAAAACCTGCCTTACGTAATGGTTTGATAACTCATTGCGGCTTACCGGAATCGTGGAGCCGCTGTAAAAAATCGGGTCGATAGTATAAAACGCCAGTTTGGCACGGTTGTACCCATAGCTAAGATCATTTGATTTTGCAGCTTCCGGGAATTGCGGCATTTGCGGCGTACCCGAAATTTGCCAGCTGGACGGGCTTTTAACGTCAATAACCGAGGTACTATTTTCAAAATCATCAAGGTAGGCCGTCCCGTTTTTTGAACCTGCAAAATTAAGGGCGCTTGGGCTGCCGGGTATCAGGTCGGCAAATTCCCCGCTGAAGTTTATAGAAGACGGTACTTTAGTATGAATTAGCGGAATTTTATCAACCAGCCTGGTAAGCAGCCTTGAGGGTGAATTATAATTAAAGTCAAAACCAACCATGGTATTTGATATTGATTCCTGCCCTACAATTTCATTTTGAGTAATGGGCTGCTCTGTCAAATGCATTAAGGTAGCCCCTAAAGCCAGGTTATCATCAACTTTGTAGTCGAGCCTTGTCCCAAACAATGATTTTTGCTGTACGCCAAATAATTCATTGTTCTCTACTTTTACAGTAATGGGCTGGCCGGAGGAAAGCAGCGCCTGATTAATGATGCGGATTGTACCTGCGGTATAGTCAATTGTATAGTCGGCGCCCTCTTTTAATGTTAACGTTCCAGCGTTTACAATTACTGATCCCTGTGGAATATTAACTGCGTTTAACTGGTAAACGGAGCCACCTGTTGACGTATATGTACCCGAAATGGTGTATCTGTTCAAATTGGGGAAAAGGTTCTGCGCCGTTGTCTGCGTCGAATCGTATAGTGGCTGGTAAACATAGCGTTTTGCCAGGGCCTGTTCACCGGGAAGAAAACGCTTTGCGAGATCAGATCCGAAGGGCTCCAATACAGGGAAAATGACAACCCCGTTTGCCGAATTGATCGTTATCCCTTCCAGATAATCAAAATAACCATCGGGTTGTTTTTGTTGCTGCTGGTCGAGGTTATCCAAATCCGTCAATTGCAGCCAAAGCTTGCCTTTGGTGTTCCCACCCTCCTGCATTACCGGTTTTTCAAAACCTGACTGATCATCCAGCCTGGATATTGTCATTCTAAAATTAGACGGGCTAATCTGGTAGGAATTTAATGAATAAATATTCTTCATCATTAGTTTCCAGGTCGGCAGGTTGGTTTTCAACAGTTCGTTTTTCAGCAATTTTACAAATAACACCTTTGGTGTAGTCTGGTTAACCGGCAAATCGCTGGAGAACTCCCCCACCTGGTACTGCACGCCATTATAAGTATATTGGTATGCCACCGCAAGCACTTCATCGTTATTAAGCGGGTAATTCAATGAAATATAGCCAAGCTGCGTGTTGAGGGTGTACTCTTTAGTTGTCAACAGCCTGGCGTAAGTCAATTTTGCGTAATTGTCTGACTTTCCGGAATTGGCAAAATAGCTTGCAATGGAATTCTGCGGATCATTGGTCAACCGTGCATTTGCAGGAAGGTTGCGCAACAAAGAATTTGATTGCTGGGGGAAACCGGGGCCATTGAACCCTGCGGGCAGCCCGCTAAATCCGGCCCCGCCCCTTACAAGGGTAGTATTATAGGGGTTGTTTTCACCCAGGTCTAAAAATGCCAGGATATCCCTCGACCCTGTTGTACTGTTTGTTCTGTTGGTGGTCCAAACTTCAATTTTGGTAATATTTACATTTGAACTTATAATAGGGATGTTTGCCAGTGCACTATTGTAATTATTGCGGAAGAACTGCGATAAAAAGAAATGCTTGTTCGCATCGTAGCTGGCCGCAGAAATTTTAAACGCCCCCTGCTGCGATCCATTGGTAATGGTAATTGTTTGCGCTTTTGACCGTTGCTGGGCCATAATGGCGGTGATGCCAAGGTTGCCAAACTTCAATTTGGTTTTTACACCAAATAATGCCTGGCTACCAGTTATAAGCGTAGTTGGCAATGTCATACTTACTGTGCCAAGCTCTATTTTTTGGATAATCTCGTCCGGGTGGCCTGTGTAATCAACCTTTATCTGGTTTTCGAACTGAAACTGGGCGTCGGTATTGTAGTTAGTAGTGATTTTTAATTTATCGCCAATGGTACCGGTTACGTTCAGCTGAATCTTCTCGTTAAAATTAAAATTAAACTGGTTGCGTTGCGCAGAATTGAAAAGCGGGTTTTGGTTTTGATTTAATTGCCCCGACATAATTGCTTCGGCTGAACCCTGTGGCTTAATATCAATATCAGGGCCGCCAAATATCTGTTCAAAGGTTTGGCTGCGAATTTTTATCCGGGGGATAAAACCCGGTTGCTGGGATTGGTAGGCATAATCGTCAGAGAGTTTTTTAAAGTTATTACGTTCATGTTCCTTCCGCATTAATGCTAAATAGTCGGAAAAAGCAAGGTATTGCGGTGGCCGGTATAACAAATTACCTACACGTTCATAAAGTATGTACATATTTGTTATAGGGTCATACTCAATGGTACGCACCAGGTTAGGCGGGTCGGCCTGAAATATCCCCTGGTTTAACTTTATCATATTTGACTGCGGAGCAGTAAGGGGAATAACAACTTTGGCTGTATCTTTTTTTGTGCTGGCCGGTTGTTGCTGAGCAAAAACATTCCCCAAGCCGCAAAATGCAGCAATAAATAAAAAACATAAGAATTTCCAGGTAAAAATCCTAATCAAGGCTCAGTAAAATTTATCCGTAATTATAAACTTTTTAATGCAGATTTTATCAGTTGTTCAACTGTTAAATCCTCTTTATTTTTATTTATTTCCTGTTCAAGCACCTTCTCTGCGGCATTGCGGGCAAAGCCCAGCATTACCAAAGCCGAAAGTGCCTCATCTTTAGCAGTTTTATTTAAAGGCATAACACTCAAGGTATCAGACCCTTCTTTGCGTAATTTGTCCTGTAGCTCTAATATAATCCGCTGCGCTGATTTGGGGCCAATACCTTTTATCCTTTGTATCAAAGATACATTACCCGAAATAATAGCATTCTGGATCTCTTCGGGAGTAATGGACGAAAGCATCATACGCCCCGTATTCGGCCCGATCCCGGAAATCGAAATCAAATGCAAAAACAGGCGGCGTTCGCCTTCATCAGCAAAACCGTATAAAGCATGGGCATCTTCTTTTACATGCAGCCAGGTAAATAATTTACAGCGTTCGGAACTGCCGAGCTTCGAATAGGTATTCAATGAAATATTGATATGGTAGCCTACCCCCCCGGCATCAATAACCACATAAGCGGCACTCTTAAAAACTAATTTACCGTCGATATAAGCGTACATATTTCTTCATTTAGCTGAAAGCTGAAAGGTTAAAGCTAAAAGCTTTTTTTCAGCTCTGGTGTCTGTTTGTCTTTAATTTAATATTCTGCTTTTTTAGCTTAAAGCTGAAAGGATAAAGCTGAAAGCTTAAAGCTGAAAGGATAAAGCTGAAAGCTTTTTTTTCGCTTTGGTCTTTCCGCTTTAAGCTTTTTTTTCGCTTTGGTCTTTCCGCTTTAAGCTTTCTGCTTTGGTCTTTGCGCTTTAAGCTTTTCGCTTTGGTCTTTTCGCTTTAAGCTTTCCGCTTTGGTCTTTTCGCTTTAAGCTTTCTGCTTTGGTCTTTCCGCTTTAAGCTTTCCGCTTTCTGCTTTAAGCTTCCTCACCCGGCCTTTTCCTGGGCGTCAACTACTGCGATGGTTATCATATTTACAATTTCCCTTACCGAACTGCCTAATTGTAATACGTGGACAGGTTTTTTCAAGCCCAGCAGAATGGGGCCAACGGCCTCTGCCCCACCCATCTCCTGTAATAATTTATAAGCGATGTTACCCGATTCAAGATTTGGAAAAATCAGTGTATTTGCCGGTCTGCCGATCAAAGTAGAGAAAGGGAAATTATCCGCAAGCAAATCAGCATTCAAAGCAAAATTGGCTTGCATATCCCCGTCAATTACCATTGTTGGATATTTTTCATGAAGTATGCGCACGGCTTCGCGGGTTTTCTCGGGAATAATGCCATCATTCGACCCGAAGTTTGAATAAGATAATATCGCGACCCTCGGGCTTATATTGAATTGTCTTACCGAATGTTCTATCAATACCGTGATATCAACCAGGTCCTCAGTAGTCGGGTTAACGTTAACTGTGGTATCGCCAAAGAACACAGGCCCCTTCTTTGTAATCATCATGTACATACCCGCAACCCGTTTTACACCCGGTTCGGTGCCAATTATTTGCAGGGCGGGTTTTATGGTGGTTACATAATCTTTGGTTAATCCCGAGATCAGGGCATCGGCTTCCCCAAACTGTACCATGCAGGCGCCGTAATAATTACGGTCGCTCAATAATTTTCGCGACTCGAATAAGGTAATCCCGCGCCGCTGCCGTTTATTATACAGATAATCGGCATATTCATCTATGTGTTCGCAAGGCTCTTTAGGATCTATAATATGAACATCGCCCAGGTCGATGTCATATTCCTTCATTATTTTCTTTATTTTTTGTATGTTACCAAGTAAAATTGGCGTAGCTATGCCTTCCTCTTTAACAATTTGGGCAGCCCTTAAAATTTTATAGGTATCTGCTTCCGCAAAGACTATCCTTTTGGGATTTTGCTTAGCCTTGTTAGTAAGATTGCGCAATAATTTATCATCAATCCCTACCCTTACCCTAAGTTCTTCGGTATAGGCGTCCCAATCGGTAATTACTTTGCGCGCTACCCCCGATTCGACAGCTGCCCTGGCGACGGCTGATGAAACTTCGGTAATGAGGCGGGGGTCCATCGGTTTGGGGATAATATAATCCCGGCCAAACTTCAGGTTGGTAGTATTGTAGGCAAGGTTAACAGCTTCGGGGATTGGTTTCTTTGCCATTCCGGCGATAGCCTTAACGGCGGCTATCTTCATTGGTTCATTGATAGCTGTGGCCCTTACATCAAGCGCGCCCCTGAAAATATACGGGAAGCCCAATACATTGTTTACCTGATTTGGAAAATCGGAACGGCCGGTAGCCATTATAATATCTTTGCGTGAATTAATAGCCAGGTCGTATGCAATTTCGGGTGTGGGGTTAGCCATAGCAAAAACAACCGGATTTTTTGCCATCGCAAGCAGCATCTCTACGGTAACCACGTTACCTGCTGAAAGGCCTACAAACACATCGGCATTTTTCATTCCCTCTAAAAGTGTTTTTACATCCTTACGGGCGGTGGCAAATTGCAGCCTCATTTCATCAAGGTCGGTACGCTCCGGTGTTATTAACCCGTTGATGTCAAACATCAGCAAGTTCTCCTTTTTCACCCCAAGCGCGAGGTACATTTTTGAGCAGGAAACGGCTGCCGCACCGGCGCCGTTTACCACCAGTTTTATTTTATCCAGCTTTTTCCCCTGTATTTCGCAGGCATTTATCAAGGCGGCGCCCGATATTATAGCCGTGCCATGCTGGTCATCGTGCATAACCGGAATCTTCATTTCGGCCTTTAACCTGCGTTCAATTTCAAAGCAGGTTGGTGCTGATATGTCTTCAAGATTGATCCCTCCAAAAGTAGGTTCAAGGGCTTTAACAATATTTACAAACTCATCAATGGTTTTTGCATTAACTTCAAGGTCAAATACATCAATATCTGCATAAATTTTAAACAGCAGGCCCTTGCCTTCCATTACCGGCTTGCTTGCTTCGGGACCAATATTCCCAAGCCCGAGTACAGCTGTGCCATTACTGATTACACCGACAAGATTGCCTTTGGCTGTATATTTGTAAACATCATCCACATTATCGGCAATTCGCAGGCATGGTTCCGCGACACCCGGAGAGTAGGCCATGCTGAGGTCCCTTTGCGAATTGGTGGGCTTTGTAGGCACCACCTGTATTTTTCCCGGCCGTCCTTTTGAATGGTAATTTAGTGCGTCCTGGTTACGGTTAGGTTTGTTCATTTTCTCATTTTCAAGTTCTCAAAATTACATTTCTTTTCCGCCGAAAAGAGAGAAAAAAGGCGAAAAGGCAAAAATTGATTTGAAATGCGGGATATTAGCCCTTACTAATCTTTATTGTCATTCCGGGTTGTAAAGATCCTTTTTTTAACCCGTTCAGCAACCTGATCTTTTCAACAGAAGCTCCGTCAAATTTTGCGGCAATACCACTAAGCGTATCTCCTCTTTTAACTTTGTAAATTATATAATTATGATATGGCCTTTTTTCGGCTTTACTTTCGTGATATGGGGCGATAGCTGCATGGGGCGAATAAGCAACCAGATTTGAATTATTCAGTGCATCATATAACGCCGCGTATTTTCCTTTATCAATTTCAGGGATAACCAACCGGCGCGGAGCATCGGCGGTGCCGTTTATGATCTGTCGCTTATAGGATGGGTTCAATATTGACAGTTCCTTTAGTTCAACATCCAGCACCTGGGCGATACTACTTAATGAAACATATTTATTCACCAGAACGGTATCTGTTTTTACTGAAAAATCACAGGACTGAGGTAATATATTATGTTTGCCATAATAATTCATTACATAAGTAACGGCTATAAAAGCAGGCACGTAACCCCTTGTTTCAACCGGCAAATAAGGGCGTATCGACCAAAAATCATTTGCTCCGGCCTTCTCAATGGCGCGCTGAACATTACTTTCACCGCAATTGTATGATGCAATAGCCAGCAGCCAGTCGCCAAACTCCTGGTAGGCGTCTTTTAAATAAGCTGCCGCCGCGTAACTGGCCTGAATGGGGTCACGCCGGTCATCAACATAATCATCCATATTTAAGCCGTATAACCTGGCGGTGTTAAACATAAACTGCCATGGGCCGGTGGCACCGACTCTTGATACCGCAAAAGGATCGAGCTTTGACTCGACTATTGACAAGTATTTTATTTCGTCGGGAATCCCGGCGTCCCTGAATGCTTTTTCATAAATCGGGAAGTAATATTTGCTCAACCCTAAAACATGGCCCATTTCCCCCCGGTTATGGGAGTAGATATCGATATAACCCTGAACATATTCATTATAATCTAAGGGCACGTCCTTTTTTATAGAATCGAGGCGACGCTTAAATACGTTACTCTCGCTGGTTAAGGGAGCCGGTTGGTTAATTACGGGAAGGATGACGGTATCAAGGGCTGTTGTTTGTCTTTCGACAGCTATTGCCGGAGAAGTAAGACTAATTTCGGCTTTAACAATTTGTAATGACAGTAAACAAATAATTAAAGTAAATGTTCTTTTCATTCTATTTGGGTTTAACCAGGGAGTAC
>JBIOHE010000040.1:0-19984 GCA_044448725.1 Sphingobacteriales bacterium
GGCTTATCTTTGACTAAGATTTTAATATTATGACGCTTTCAGAACTTAAACAAGGGGCTTTCGGAATTGTGAAGGAATTTACTGACCTTGAAATGTCGGTTAAATTGATGGAAATGGGATGTTTGCCCGGTGAAGTGATTACTGTAGCGCGTATTGCCCCCATGGGCGACCCAATAGCTGTTAATGTAGCGGGCTACCAGTTAAGCCTTCGCAGGTTTGAAGCTTCCACGATTATTTTGAAATAGTTTTTTAGCCATTGAAAGCCGATATAAGAGTTGCACTTGTAGGAAATCCCAACACCGGTAAATCAACTCTTTTCAATACACTAACCGGTTTAAATCAAAAAATAGGAAATTTTCCGGGCGTTACTGTTGACAAAAAAACAGGCTATTGTCAATTGCCGGATGGTCGTACGGCGGAGATCGTTGATCTGCCGGGCACTTACAGTCTTTACCCTAAAAGCCAGGATGAATCTATCGTATTTTCTATACTGGCCGATAAGGCAAACCCGCTGAAACCCGATCTTATTGTTGTTATTATTGATGCCACTAACCTGAAACGGAACCTGCTGCTTTATACCCAGGTGGCCGATTTAAAGATCCCGGTTATTATCGCCTTAAATATGATGGACCTTGCCAAAAAAACGGGCATTGCCATTAATATCGATCTGCTCTCAAAAAAGCTTGGGGTACAGGTAGTGCCGATGTCGGCCAGGCGGCTTGAGGGGATAGATAAGTTAAAGACGGCCATAAGTTTCGCCAATAAAATAGCCTTACAGCATGAGTCGATTGCTGTGGAAACCATCGCCCCGGAGCTTATAGAAAAAATAGGCCGGGAGCTTAAGCTTGATAACCCATACTACGCCTTACAGCTTGCGCACCAGCACGAAACCATTAAATTTATTTCATCCGCCGAAAGCGACCGCATAGAGGAAATTGAACAGGAGTTTTCTTTTCATTCGCAAAAAGCGCAGGCCGCAGAAACCATAGCCCGCTATAATTTTATTAATGAACTGCTGCATGAAACGGTAAAGTTGCCTGACACAGCACAGCATGAAACAACCAGCAATAAAATTGATAAGGTGCTAACGCATAAAGTATTTGGCTTTATCATTTTTTTCGCCATCCTGCTGTTTATGTTCCAGTCTATTTTCTCCTGGTCGGCCTACCCGATGGAGCTGATTGCTGATCTTTTTGTATGGGTACAAAGCAATTTGCACCATATTTTGCCTGCCGGGCCTTTAACAGGCTTGCTGGTGGATGGGGTTATCGGCGGCCTGAGCGGCGTTATGGTGTTTATCCCGCAGATCGCCATACTGTTCGCTTTTATTTCTGTGCTCGAAGATACCGGCTATATGTCGCGGGTAACGTTTATGATGGATAAACTGATGCGCAAAGTTGGCCTTAACGGCAAATCGGTGGTACCGCTTATCGGCGGTTTTGCCTGCGCCGTGCCATCTATAATGAGCACCCGTACCATTGAGAACTGGAAGGACCGTATGATCACCATTATGGTGACCCCGCTGGTTACCTGTTCGGCCCGTTTGCCTATATATACCCTGCTTATTGCCCTCGTTGTACCAAACCGTAATGTATGGTGGTTGTTTAACATGCAGGGCCTGGCCCTTACGGGGATGTACGTTTTCAGCCTGATCTCGGCAGTTGTTGTGGCCTTCGTGTTTAAGCTTATTTTAAAGGGGCGCGAGCGCGGTTATTTTATTATGGAAATACCCGTTTACCGGATGCCAAGGTGGAACAACGTAGCTTATTCGATGTACGAACGCTCAAAAGCTTTTGTACTACAGGCCGGGCAGGTAATCATCGCCATTTCTGTGATATTATGGGTATTGGCGTCTTACGGCCCCGGCGACCATTTTAAGCAGATTGAACAAAAATACAGGCAACCGCAATATACACAGCACCTTAGCCCGGATGAACTTATAAAAGCGGTCAATTCCGAAAAGCTGGAGAATTCCTACGCCGGCGTATTGGGCCACGTGATTGAACCGGCTATAAAACCCTTAGGGTTCGACTGGAAGATTGGCATTGCGCTCATCACCTCCTTTGCCGCCCGCGAAGTTTTTGTAGGAACCATGGCAACTATCTACAGCGTGGAAGGCAGCGCTGAAAAAATGGAAACGGTACAGAAAAAAATGAAGTCGGCCAAAGACCCCGAAACGGGTAAGCCCGTATTTTCGCTGGCGGTAGCGTTTTCATTGATGATGTTTTACGCCTTCGCCATGCAATGCGCAAGTACTGTTGCCGTGGTATATCGGGAAACAAAAAACTGGCGCTGGCCGGTTATACAATTTACCTATATGGCCGTGCTGGCTTATGCGGCAAGTTTTGTGGCTTATCATTTGTTGAAGTGAGGTGATCTTCCGACTAAATATGGATAAACATCGTCAATACAGGCAGAATAAGAATTCTATTGAACTATTATAGATCAGTTGCGAGGGAGAACCTTACCTTTTCCCTGGCAACAGCGCCCGCTTTTTTATAAAAAGCAATCGCAGGGGCATTAAAAACGGGAGTTTGCCATTGTAAATTTACGCAGCTATTTTCTTTAGCAATCAACGTAAGCTTTTTGATTATCGCGGACCCTATGCCGAGTCCTCTGAAACTTTCCCTGATATACAAACAATCCATATTAAGGAAACTTGCCGCATCCCAGGTAGAATAATCAATGGTATAACTGCAAAAGCCATTAATCACATTATCAATTTCCACAATCCAGCATTTTAACGGGCAATTTTCTTTAAATAACTCCGCACTCAGGCGCTCCTTTTTTCCCTTACTGCTGTATTCTGCTTTTTCGTAAGCGGTATGCTCCTCAATAAGCAGCATCAGATCATTTATTTCAGTTTCTTTGATCCTTCGGATAAGATAAGTCTTCATTAGTTAGTCAATTCCTCGTGGAGGTTATTAATAAAATCTATGATGTATTTTTTGCCGGCATCCTCATGCCTTATCGCTGCGTAATGCTTTCTGATCAACCCTTTTGGCCCTATTTTGACAAGGCGTAATTCGGGCGACGAAACAAAGGGTTTTAACGCCCAGCCGGGCAGCGTCATGATACCCATTCCGGATTTTACCATCTCCAGTGCAACCTCCGTTAGCGGAATAGCAGTGATCTGCCGAGGCTGTACCTTTTGCTCCTTTAAAAAATGCTGATACACCGTAACGGTTTCCAGTGGATAAGAATGAATAATTAGGTTCTGATCAGCAAAGTCGGATGCCCTAAGGAATTTCTTATTTGCCAGGTGACTATCCTTATGTACTATAGCCATTACCTCATCTTTAAAAAGTTCAACGTATTTGATGCTTTTATCTTCACCAGGATCAGATGTAATGCCAACATCCAGCTCGTTTAATAATAATTTTTCGAGTGGTTTATGGGTAGCTTCAATTACGATCTTGACTTCCAGTTTTGGATAAAGCATTTTCATTTTAATGAGAAATGAAGGTAACCAGTGATAACTGGTGTAACATTCCGTACTGATTCTAATGGCGCCTACGTGCCCGCCCCGTAAATCATTTACTTTTTCCATAGCTGCATCCATTTCTGCTAATACGATAACCGCTGTATCATATAATATCTTGCCTTCCTCGGTAAGCAGCCATTGGTTTTTGGTGCGGTAAAATATCCTGGCACCGATCCGCTCTTCGATGTCTTTCAATTGGTGACTTACTGCCGACTGTGTAAGAAATAGTTTATCTAACGACTTTGTTATTCCTTTTTCATCTGCAATCGTCCTGATTAAATTGAGGTGCCTGAGTTCCATAAGGCAAAATTAAATAATATTAAACAGTTGGTGTATGAATTCTATGCATAAGCACTTGCTATAGAATTCATTAGTATTTTGTTTTTACCTCCTTTACCTTGGCCGAAACAAAAATTGAAAAAAATGAAAACAGCTATTCAGCATTACGAAGAGAAACTATCGTTTGAAATGGATCCATCGGATCTTTTTGACGCAATTGAGGCAAAGCAAAATGTTATTGCAATTGATGCACGAAAAGAATTTGCCTTTGAAAAAGAGCACATCCCTGGCGCTGTCAGCCTTCCGCATAGAAAAATGAACACCGAAACCACCGTCCACTTTGATAAAGATGCTATTTATGTTACCTATTGCGATGGCATAGGTTGCAATGCTTCAACCAGGGGCGCGTTGAACATGGCGAAATTAGGATTCAATGTAAGGGAATTAATGGGCGGTATAGAATGGTGGAAATTTGATGGTTACCAAACCGAAGGCACTCATCAAACCGCCGGTCTTCAAATCCAATGCGCTTGTTAAGAGAGACAAATTGAAACTGAAAGCGAAAAGCTAAAAGGTTAACGTAATTGTAAGCTTTTTGCTTTCCGCTTTCCCCTCAAAGCACTATCTTTGTTTAGAGGTATAAAATTGGATAAAGTAAAAGTTCTTGCAAGCTATCTTCCCCCTGAAGCCGCCCCGCTTATCGGTCGCTGGATAGATTACTTTAAATGTGAATTCAAAATTTCACGCAACCGCAACAGCAAATTTGGCGATTACAGGCCCCCGCATTCCGGGAAAGGGCATCGCATTTCTGTAAATTACGACCTCAATCAGTATGCCTTCCTTGTAACCGCCGTACATGAATTTGCCCATTTACATACCTGGAACGAGCATAAACACAAGGCAAAGCCGCATGGCGCCGAATGGAAAACCAACTTTAAAAAAATGATGCAGCCATTTTTCGAAAAAGATATTTTTCCGGCTGATATTAAACATGCCATAACCGGTTACCTGGATAATCCCGCTGCTTCAAGCTGTTCTGACCTTACCCTTTACAGGTCATTGCGTAAATATGATGCGCCAAAGGAATCTGTCCACACGGTTGAAAAACTTCCTGTAAAGGCACTCTTCAAATTAAAAGATGGCAGGGTATTCCGTAAAGAAGAAAAACTGCGCAAACGCTATAAATGTATCGAGGTAAATTCAAAACGGATCTATTTATTCAGTCCCGTTGCCGAGGTGGAATTTATAGCTGAGTAATCTGTAAATTAAAATGGCTTTTCTATAAAAACGGCGTATTCTGTTTACTGCCGATGGTAAAGATCGTCCGTCAAATTTAATATATAAAAAATTTAGACAAGTCTAAAATATTTATCAGGTTTGCTTAAATTTTGTTTCCGGTGCTTGACTTTACAAAAAGTCAACACCAGTTTTACATTGAAAAGCTAATTTTGCGGGAATTTCGACATGAAAAAACACTTACTACTCCTCATATTTTTGTTTGCCATAATGCAAACGGTATTCGCCCAGGATACAGTTAAGAAGGAACGATATAATTTTCATTTCCAGGAAACGATTATCACTCAATACAACGGGCCATTTAATGCACTTTATACCGGTAAAAACAGTTTGTTGCCAACCTCGCAAAATGCCACATCGCTGACCACTACTTTTTTTGGGGCTGCACGACTATGGAAAGGCGCCGAAGCTCATTTTGACCCCGAACTGTCAGGTGGGGCGGGTTTGAGTTCAACGCTGGGTGTAGCGGGTTTTCCAAACGGTGAAACCTTCAGGGTAGGCGGCGTTCAGAATAAAATTTACATTGCCAGGATGTATCTAAAGCAAAATTTTGAATGGGGAAAAGATAAGGATACCATTGAAGGGGAAGCAGATGTTTTAGGGGGTGTAAAAAGCAAGCGCTACTTTTCCGTATTGGCCGGAAAGTTCGGCATGGCTGATTTTTTTGACAACAACAATTTCAGTCACGACCCCCGCAACCAGTTTATGAACTGGGCCCTTATGGACAATGCCGCCTGGGATTACCCGGCAAATACCCGTGGTTATACCATGGGCCTTTATGCCGAACTGGGGCAACCTGCCTGGACGCTTCGTTTCGCGCTTACCATGGTAGTTACACAGGCAAATGAATCTATTTGGGACGCCAGAGTCGCGAAAGCCAATACCCAAACCATTGAATATGAAAAACGATATGCAATGAACGGCAAAAAGGGAACGCTGCGGCTTTTGGGATATTTAAACAACGGAAAATTTGGAAATTATAATTTGGCTATAGCGCAAAACCCGAAAGCGCCAAATGTGGATACAACACAAGCCTACGGACGGCATAAATATGGTTTTGGTATTAATGTGGACCAATACCTGACCAAAGATTTTGGTGTATTTGCCAAAGCCAGCTGGAACGACGGACATACCCAAACCTGGTTTTTTACAGAAATTGACCGCTCATTTACCTTTGGCGGCGAGCTGAAAGGATCAAACTGGAGTCGGCCGGATGATGAGGTGGCCCTGGCATTTATAGCCAATGGGCTGTCGGCACCCCACCGGCAGTACCTTGCCGATGGCGGTTATGGCTTTATCATTGGCGATGGTAAATTAAATTACGGGAGTGAAATGATCGCAGAGATCTATTATAAGGTTAACGCATACCAAAAGAAACTGTTTATTTCTCCCGACTACCAGTTTATCATAAACCCCGCCTATAATAAAGACCGCGGCCCGGTTAGCGTGTTTGGCCTGCGTGCGCATGTGGGGTTTTAGGAAAAACTGATTCGGATTTACCTCCGCGTTTAATTCAAAATCATCTTTTTATACTGATTGGGGCTTAATCCAACTTCTTTTTTAAACAATCTGGAAAAATACGGGAGATTATCAAACCCCAGGGTATAGGCGGTTTCGGCAATATTATTGTCTGACCCTGTGAGTAGGTTCTTTGCTTCCGCTATTAAAAATATATGGATCAGCTCAATGGCTGTTTTCCCGGTTTCCTGTTTTAAAATATCGCTCAGGTACCGTGACGATAAATTGAGTTGCGAAGCCATCATGGCTACCGAAGGCAGACCTTTTTCCTGTAAATGGCCGTCGTCAAAATACGCGGACAATGATTTATTAAATTTTGAAACTACTTTTCCTGACAGGTCAGTACGATTTATAAATTGCCTTTTATAAAAACGCTGTGAGTATTTTAATATAGAATCTATATGACCCAGTATAATGTCACGACTGTATTCATCCTGGTTATTATAGTATTCCGTTTCTATTTTGCTGAATAGCTCCCAAATTACCTTCTCCTCGGCAGGAGACAGGTGCAGTGCCTCATTTGCTTCGTATTCAAAATAATTATACTTCTTTATTTCTGAATGAAGGCTGTGCCCGTTTAAAAAGTCCTCGTGGAAATAAATAACGAAGCCATCCTCTTCAAACTCAAGATTTTCCAGTTTAACAACCTGCCGTGGTTTTACAAACGACATCGACCCGTTCTCATGATCGTATTTGGTGCGGCCATATAAAAACATGCCCGAGATCAGTTTTTTAAACCCGATCATATAAAAATCGCCGGTATATTCTGTTTCGCTGAGGGAGCAAACATTTTTACACCTGAACAGGCTCAATAAGGGATTTTCGGGTGCCGGAAAATTATTTGCCCGGTGCAGTTCGGCCAGGCTTTTAAAGTGTTTCATATCAGTACAATATTAACAAAATCCATCCGCTATAGCAGACGGATTTTGTCAGGTGAATTCAATATTAAATTGACGGCAGATCCAATTATTTACCGTGCGCCGCTGCGGATACATCGGCCCATCCGTTCCAGGTAGCCAAACGTTCTTCATACACCTGGGTGGCCCATGGAAGCCCCATCTTGCCCAAAAACAGGCGCAAAGGCGGTTGCTCACTATCAACCAGTTTTAGTATTGCTTCAGCCGTTGCTTCCGGGTTTCCGAAGTTGTCGCTATCACTCATTCCGGCCGCGAAGGCAGCCCGCACCGGTTCGTATGCATCAATCGGGCTGGCATTAGCTGCAGAGGGGCCTGCCCATTCGGTTGCAAAGCCATTTGGCTCTACTATGGTGACGTTTATTCCAAAACCTTTTACTTCTGCTGCCAGTGTTTCGCTTAAACCCTCAACCGCAAATTTCGATGCATTATAAAGCCCCAAAACAGGCAGTGTAGTTATACCCAATACGCTTGATAATTGAATGACATGACCAAACCCCTGTTTGCGCATTACCGGCAAAACGGCCTGTGTTACCCATAGTAAACCGAAAAAATTGGTTTCTATCTGGTTCCTTGCTTCCTGTTCGCTGGTTTCTTCAATGGCGCCAAAAAGGCCGTAACCTGCATTATTGATCAAAACATCAATAGCGCCAAAATGTTGGGTAGCTTTATCAATTGCTGCAAAGCATGCGGCACGGTTATTAACATCCAGCTGTAGCGGAAGAATTTGTTTGCCATAAGTATTAACCAGGCCGGTTAAAGCGTCAATGTTCCTTGCCGTAGCTACTACGTTATCGCCGCGCTTTAAAAAAGCTTCGGCCCAAAGCTTACCGAATCCGCGGGAAGCGCCTGTAATAAAAATTGTTTTTGCCATTTTTTTTAATTGTTAATTTTTGATAAGACAAAGGTAGCCCGGCCGGTACAAAACAATTTATACAAAAGTAGGCAATACAGATACATAAGTACGGCGGGGCTGGTGATGCTGTCAAATGAAGATCCGGCGTGTTTTCCTGATCTGGACTGGCTTCGCTTTTTGTCTGAACCACTGATTAAATTGATTTTTTTTGATTTCACTGATTTTAAGCGCATCCTCGCTCCTTTTTGACAATCCTCAAACAAAAAACACCATCCCTGCATTTTATATCTGGTATTTAACAACATATCTTTATCATAAATATCCATGAACCATTATGAAAGCTATTTGGAACAACCATGTGATTGCCGAAAGCAATGACACTGTTGTAGTTGAAAACAACCATTATTTCCCGCTGGACAGTGTAAAAACCGCCTGTCTGCAACCTTCCTCTACGCACACTATCTGTCCGTGGAAAGGCACTGCCTCTTACTATTCGCTGGATGTGGATGGCTTACAAAACCCTGATGCCGCCTGGTATTACCCCGATCCTAAACCTGCTGCGGCAAACATTACCGGGCGCATTGCGTTCTGGAAGGGCGTTAAAATAACAGACTAAGATGAAACACTACGATGCGATAGTCATTGGCGCAGGGCAGGCCGGGGGCCCGCTGGCAAAAAAACTGGCCCTTGCCGGGAAGAAAACAGCACTGATTGAAAAGCGCTGGATTGGCGGCACCTGTGTAAATGACGGCTGCACGCCTACAAAAAGCTGGGTAGCTTCCGCAAAAATGGCTTATATGGCCGGCAATAGTTCAGCGCTTGGGGTCAAAATAAAAAGCTATTCGGTTGATATGCCGGAGATCAAAAAGCGCAAGGATGAAATTGTGCACCTGTTCAGGGATGGGAGCCTGAGAGGGCTCGAAGCAACAGAAGGGCTCGATGTTATTTTTGGCGATGCTGCCTTTACCGGCGATAAAACTATTTCGGTAAAGCTGAATGAGGGCGGCAAAACCAAAGAACTAAAAGCCGATCTGTTTTTTATCAACACAGGCGCTAAAACTTTTATCCCCGAAATTGAAGGCTTAAATGACATTGATTATTTAACTTCAACCACCATCCTCGATTTGGATCATGTACCCGAACATCTGCTCATCGTCGGTGGTAATTATGTTGGTTTGGAGTTCGGGCAAATGTTCAGGCGCTTCGGAAGTAAGGTGACCATACTGGAAAAATCAGGAAGGATAGTATCGCGGGAAGATGAAGATGTTTCTGCCGAGCTAAGCAAAATATTGAAAGACGAACACATCGCCATCCTTACCAATACAACGGTATTGAAATTAAAGAAAAAACCGGGTGATAAAATCACAGCTACGGTATTAACAGATGGTTTGGAAAAAAAGATCAAATGCTCGCATATACTAATAGCCGTTGGGCGGATACCGCAAACCAGCGGACTCAACCTGGCTAAAACAGGCGTTGAAACCGATGACCGCGGGGCAATAAAGGTAAATGATGAACTGGAAACCAACATACCGGGCATTTATGCTTTGGGCGATGTAAAGGGTGGTCCGGCATTTACCCATATCAGCTATAACGACTATACTATTGTTTACCGTAACCTGGTAAAAAACGAAAAGCTGACCATCAAAAACAGGCCCGTCCCTTATTGTATGTTCACCGACCCGCAGTTGGGAAGCATCGGCTTAAACGAAACCGAAGCCAAAAAACGCGGGCTAAATTATAAGGTGGCCAAATTGCCCATGGCTTACGTTGCAAGGGCTATTGAGACCGGGGATACCCGCGGTTTTATGAAAGCCATTGTCGATGCCGATACCAAACAAATATTAGGGGCAACTATTTTGGGCACGGAAGGCGGCGAAACGATGACCATACTGCAAATGGCAATGATGGGCGGCATAACGTACGAGCAGATCCGCTGGTTTGTTTTTGCCCACCCGCTTTATGCCGAATCGTTAAATAACCTGTTTATGGCACTTGAACCTTAGCCGCCTGCAATGATAAAAGTTGAAAACCTGAGCAAATATTTTGGTAGGGTAAAGGCCGTAGATGCTATTTTTTTCGAAGTAAATGCCGGTGAGAACCTGATACTTTTGGGCACCAGCGGGTGCGGTAAAACCACTACGCTTAAAATGATCAACCGGCTGATTGAACCGTCCGGCGGAAAAATTTTTATCGATGGAAAAAACATTTTTGAGCAAAAGCCCGAAATTTTGCGGCGGGGCATTGGGTATGTTTTGCAAAACAACGGCCTTTTCCCGCATTATACCGTTGCCGAAAATATTGCCATTGTACCTCAATTGTTAAAATGGGATAAAAAGCGCATTGAAAAACGGGTTGCCGAACTGCTTGAAAAACTGCATCTCTCGACTGATTATCTTACGGCCTATCCGAACGAACTAAGCGGCGGGCAGCAGCAGCGCGTGGGGCTGGCAAGGGCTTTGGTTGCCGATCCGGCTGTATTATTGATGGATGAACCCTTCGGCGCATTGGATAATGTTACCCGTTCAAAGATCCATCAGGAATTTAAGGCTTTGGATGAGCTCAAAAGAAAGACCATCATTATGGTAACCCATGATGTGCAGGAAGCCTTTGAATTAGGCGACCGGATCTGCCTGATGGATAAAGGAAAGATCATTCAGGATGGAACGCCTTCGGAATTACTTTTTAAACCGCATAATGATTTCGTGAGGCGCTTTTTGCAGGAACAACGACTTCAATTAGAATTTAAGGCAGTTAAATTGATAGATGTTTGGGAACTTTTACCTGATTCATATAAAAGAACTAAAACATCAGCATTTCCTGCAGGCACCGACCTGTGGACAACGCTGGAAAGTTTCAAATTCGGCAAAGCCGAAACCATTAATGTTCAAAAAGATGAAGACTCAATAAAAGCGGTAGGCTTTGAGCAATTGATGTCGGCATTTTATCAATATAAAAAACAACAGGCGCATGAATGAGCAACAGCAAACTCTGTGGGATTTTATGCGGCAACAGTCGGATAAGCTGTTGGAGCAAACTATTCAGCATATCGGGCTTACTTTTATCTCACTTTTTATTGCTGTGTTGATCGGTTTGCCCCTGGGCATATTTATTACCCGCAAAAAACAATTTTCGGGCCCTGTTTTAGGTATTGCGGGTATTCTGCAAACTATCCCAAGTATCGCACTATTAGGTTTTATGATCCCGGTTTTAGGTATCGGCGCAAAGCCTGCAATTGCAGCGCTTTTACTGTATGCTTTACTGCCCATCATCCGCAATACATTTACAGGGATTAACGGCGTTGACGCTGCCGTAAAGGAATCGGCAACCGCTATGGGCATGAGCAAATGGCAGGTACTGTTTAAAGTTGAATTGCCGCTGGCTATGCCTGTTATTTTTGCGGGTATCCGCACCGCTACGGTTATAACGGTTGGAGTGGCAACACTGGCATCCTATATAGCAGCGGGTGGCCTGGGCGAGTTTATTTTCGGCGGTATCTCACTCAATAATACCAACATGATACTGGCGGGGGCCATCCCGGCTGCTTTACTGGCTGTTTTATTTGATTTTTTGTTGTCTCAACTTCAAAAGCTCAATCTTAAGAAACTAAAAACCGCTGCTAAAATACTGCCGTTGCTGCTTATTTCATTGTCTTCGTTTTACTGGCTGCCATCCGCTTACGGAAGCAAACTAAAAGCAGGTTTTACCCCTGAATTTATGGGCCGTCAGGATGGAAACCTGGGTCTGCAAAACAAGTATGGCCTTAAGATCAGCACGGTTGTGATCAGTGATGCCGTAATGTACAAGGCTGCTTATGAAAAACAGCTTGACATAATCAGTGGCTACTCTACCGACGGCAGGCTAAAGGCTTACGGGCTGGTTGTTTTAAAAGACGATAAAAATATATTCCCGCCTTACTATGCGGCGCCGATAGTGAGAGAAAATTCACTAAAAAAATTTGCCGGATTAGAAAAAATACTAAATTTGTTAGCCGGAAAAATAAATGACAGCATCATGACCGCCCTTAACTACAAGACCGATTATCTTCGCCAAAGCCCTGAAAAGGTGGCGAAAGATTTTTTAATGGCGAATGATTTATGGAAGCCGGAACGGAACGGCAATGCGGGAACGGTACGCATCGGGTCAAAAATTTTTGGCGAGCAATACATCCTGGCTAATATGTACAGCATGCTGATAAAGGGTTATACCGACTACAGTGTTTCCACAAAAACCGGCCTGGGCGGCACAAAAATTTGTTTTGACGCCCTGACAAATGACCAGATTGACTTTTACCCCGAATACACGGGTACAGGCTTACTGCCATATTGCAGCCATCATCCAAAACTATCGGCCCGTTAACCCGAAGCAGGGATGCAACCTATAATTATGTTCAGAGAGGTTTTCAAACAAAATATAATATCAAATGGTTAAAACCAATAGGGTTTAATAATTCGTATGCTTTAATGATGCGCGAAAAACAGGCCAATGACCTGCACATTAAAACGATTTCGGACCTTAAACGATATTTGGAAAGCAAGTAAATATGATGGATATAGCCGAAGTTTATTTAAAAGTACGCAGGCGCACAGAGCAAATCTGCAGCCCACTGCAAACAGAAGATTATGTGGTGCAGCCTGTGGTTGATGTAAGCCCGCCTAAATGGCACCTCGGACATACCACCTGGTTTTTTGAAACACTAATCCTGAAACCTTATTTTATGGGCTACCATGAATTTAATCCGAATTATAACTATGTTTTCAACAGTTATTATGAAACGGTAGGCAACAGGGTGATTCGTACCGACCGTGGCAACCTGAGCCGACCTACGGTAATAGAAATATACCGTTACCGTGAATATGTGGATGCGGCTATTTTCAAATTCTTAGGTGAGGGCGTCAGTGATGAAATTATGGAGCTGATGATTTTGGGATTGAACCACGAAGAGCAACATCAGGAACTGCTATATACCGATATTAAATATATTTTGGGGCATAACCCGCTGTTTCCGGCCTATTCAAAAGACTATATTTCGCCAAAGGCAGAAAAAGCCAATGTCGCGGATTTTATTAAGCTGGATGAAGGCATTTATGAAATAGGTTTTAAAGGCGAAGGTTTTTGTTTTGATAATGAGCTCAATCCGCATAAAGTTTATCTGAGTGCGTTTGAAATCAGCCCAAATCTGGTTACCAATGCCAGCTACCTTCAGTTTATCAACGACGACGGCTACCACGATTTCCGCCACTGGCATGCTGAAGGTTGGGATTGGGTGAAAAACAATAAAATGGAAGCGCCGCTTTACTGGCATTTGATTGACGAAGAATGGCACCATTACACCTTCCATGGCCTTGAACCCGTTAATTTAACGGAACCGGTTTGTCACGTCTCCTATTATGAAGCCTATGCTTATGCCTCATGGAAAGGGCTAAGGCTACCCACAGAGTTTGAATGGGAGGCTGCGGCAAATCAATTCAGCTGGGGTAAAAGCTGGGAGTGGACAGAAAGCGCATACCTGCCTTATCCCGGTTTTTCGAAAGCGCCGGGCGCCGTGGGCGAATACAATGGTAAATTTATGGTAAACCAAAAGGTATTGAGGGGCGCTTCGGAAGTTACACCGCCGGGGCATAGCCGGATTACTTATCGCAATTTTTTTCACCCGCATTTACGTTGGCAATTTACCGGTATAAGGCTGGCTAAATAAGCGGAAAGCTTAAAAGCTTAAAGGTGAATGGTGAGAGGTGAATGGTGAGAAGTGTGAAAGGTGAATGGTGAAGGCCAAAAGCGAACGTGGCATCGAAAACAATAAATGTCAGACAAAACATAACCTTATGAAAAATATGGATACATCGTTGATGCAAGCCGGTAAAAACCGAACGTCAAAAGAAAAAACCGACCAGTTTTATGATGATGTGATAACCGGGTTGCGTTCCGTGCCCAAACATTTGCATTCAAAATATTTTTATGATGCGAACGGCGACAAACTTTTTCAGGATTTAATGAACTGCGAAGAGTATTATCCCACCAATTGCGAACTGGAAATATTTTCCGAAAAAGCCCCTGAAATATGCCGCGCTATAATGGGCGAAGGTGATGCTTTTGACCTGATTGAACTCGGGGCCGGTGACGCTACAAAATCCACTTACCTGCTGCAATATCTTTTGGAACAGGGGGCCGACTTTACTTATCTGCCTATTGATATATCAGAAAATGTGATCTCTTACCTCAATGTTACCTTGCCGGTAACATTGCCCGGCTTACAGATCACCGGACTTAACGGCGAATATTTTGATATGCTCGAAAAAGCGGCCTCTATCTCAAATAAACGTAAAGTGGTAATGTTTTTAGGTTCCAATATCGGAAACATGGCAGTACCCGAGGCGGAGATTTTTTGCCGTGACCTTCGTAACCACCTTTCGACCGGCGATATGCTGCTGATTGGGTTCGATCTTAAAAAAAATCCAAAAACAGTACTGGCTGCTTATAACGATAAAGAAGGCATCACTAAAAAATTTAACCTGAACTTATTAGAGCGTATAAATCGCGAACTAAACGCAGATTTTGACCTATGTCAATTTGATCATTATCCCATTTACGACCCGGAAACCGGGGCCTGTAAAAGTTATCTCGTAAGCCTTTGCGACCAGCTGGTAAACATTAGCGGAACCGAAACCATTCATTTTTTGAAAGACGAATGCATCTTTATGGAGATCTCTCAAAAATTCACCATTATACAAACCGACCATATAGCCCGCCATGCCGGGTTTAAACCGCTGCGTCATTACTTTGATTCAAGGAAATGGTTTATTGATGTTATTTGGACGGCCGAGTAGAGGATTTTATGGCGCTGTGATGGTTTATATGGCTTAGTCTAAGAGCCTTCGGCTCGAAATGTTTTGTAGCAATGGGTTTTAACCCATTGAATATGAAGCCCCAATAATAAGAGTGCCATCGGCACGGTCCATTTCTAATCATTAGTATTTAAATGGGTCGAACCTATGGTTCTTAATGTTTTTCTCATTTTCTTTTCAACGGATTAAAATCCGTTGCTATAATATTTATCGAAGCTACGCTTCTGTACGAGTATAAAAAGACATTTAGCCATCATAATAAGGCATTTTCTAACGATTTATGAATCGCATAACCACTCAAATCGTCACAGCCCCAATTTTATTACGATCACCTGAAGGTATGGTATTAAACTTTTTTATTGCTTAATGATGCCATTGCTATCGGCTTAAACGGCCCGTATTTATGCTGTTTTTCGCCAAACTTATCCGCATAAGGACCAAAGGGAAAATCGATGGGTTTTGTTTTTAAATCCGGCCAGTCTTTATGCTGGTCCCTGTGCGGGCGTGGCTGCGAGATGATGAATGCTGCCACGTTCCAGGCTTCGGCATCCGTTAAGGCCGGGTTTGGGTATCTTGTCCCGAAAGGCATATTGTTTTTAACAAAACCGGCCAGGTTACCAAGGCGGTACATACCTGCGCCATCGTTATAGCTGTGCTCTCCCCATAAAGGCGGGTAAGTGTATGACCTCCCGCCGACGGCGGGCATGCCCCCGCCATTGCTGCCATGACAGATTTTGCATTTCGAAAAATACACCGCTTTGCCCCTGCCGGTGTCTGCAGCGTTATCCATATTGCTTAACTTTTCGACCGATGTCCCGAATATTTTCTGTCTTTTTTTAACGTCCTTGCCAAGCCATTTCATATAGGCCAGCATGGCCTGCACCTCTCTGCCGTTTGTATCAGGTATTTTCCCGGCGAGGCTGCGGTTAAAACATTCTGCAATGCGCTCCGTTGCCGGAGCAATTTTACCGCTACGGTTGTTCAATTTGGGATAACTTGCTATAAAACCCGAAAAGTTATTCCCGAAAATCCTGGTTCCGGCATCCAGATGGCAGTTTTGGCAGTTCATCCCGTTTGATATTTGGGCTATCCGCCCCTTCGGGCCGAAATAGATTGCTGTACGGGCGATCAGGTCTTTCCCGTAGCGGATCATATCCCCGGCCTTACCCGGTGGAATTGTGCTTGAATCAGGAGCCTTCCAGGCATTAGCGGGTATTGTTCCTGCCAATACTTTGGAAACCGGTTGATTTAGATTAATTACCGGCATTTTGCCCTTATTACATGAGGAGATACAAATAAACGCCAACAAAAAGCAAACCAGGCACGGGCTACTTTTTAATACAGCGCTTTGTGTTTTTAGGTTCTTAATATCTTTGTTAAACTGCATGGATTATTATTGGGTAAGCTTCGGGGCATTTTTTTGGCAAGATAAAAATAGATATTTTTTATTCTATCCTACAAATCCTGCCTTTTAGCTATTATGCTAACTTTACAGCGTAAATATTTTATCAATGCCTGATAGTACGCTAAGCAAATCCACACCATCCAACAAAATTATCCTTTACTTTTTGTTGTTGTGGACCTTATTGAATGCCATACAGGCCTTCACCCTGGAGCTACAGGCCGACGAAGCCTATTACTGGCTCTACTCCCGTTATTTAGACTGGGGCTATTTTGACCATCCGCCTATGGTGGCCCTGTTTATCAGGTCTGGCTACAGCATCATCCATAACGAATTTGGTGTGCGGATACTAACGGTGCTCGCCAGTTCAGCTTCTATCTGGCTGCTTTGGCTTACCCTAAAAAAATACGCGGTTGACGCCCTGGCATTTGTGCTGGTGGTTTCCGGTGTTTTTATTTTCCATATTTACGGTTTTACCATAACCCCCGATGTGCCGCTTTTCTTTTTTACGGTATTGTTTTATTTCGTTTATCAGCAATATATCGAAAAAGACAAATGGGGCCTGGCTTTACTGTTGGGCTTAATAATTGCCTGCCTGCTTTATAGTAAATATAATGCGGTTTTGCTGATAGGGTTTACTGCGATGGCCAATTTAAAACTAATAAAGCGGGGGTCCTTCTGGCTCATTGTGTTGTTGGCAGTTGGGCTTTATTTACCACATATACTCTGGCAGGTTAACCATGGGTATCCATCCATCAATTACCATTTGTTTGAACGCTCGGCGCGTACCTACGATTTTACTGATACCTTCTCTTATATCCCGGGGCAGTTACTTATGGCCGGCCCGCTGATAGGCTGGTTTCTTTTTTATAAGGCGTTCACCACAAAGATAAAAGATGTTTTTATCCGTTGTTTAATAGTCAACTGCGTGGGCACTTTTGTGTTTTTTTTTATCAGCAGCAGCCGCGGCGAAGTGCAGCCGCACTGGACATTTATCCTTTTTGCCCCGCTGGTTATGCTGGTGCTTATCGCTTTCAAACAAAAAGGCGGCAGACCGAAGTGGCTGTTGCCGTTGGCTGCCGTAAATTTAAGCCTGATTTTGGCGGTCAGGATAATTATAATCCTCGGGCTTGGTTTTGCTAAAACTTACGGCCATTTGAAAAGCTATTACGGTTTTAAAGAATGGGCGCAGGTGGTAAAGCAAAGGGCCGGCAATAGTTATGTGGTGATGAGTGATGGCTTTCAAAACCCTGCAAAATACGATTTTTACACCAACAGCCTAAAATGCTTTGCATACGACGCCTTTTATTACCGGCGCACACAATTTGACATCTGGCCGATGGAAGATAGTTTACAGCATAAAAGGGTTTATTACTTAACCTGGTACCCAATTAAGGGGTTAACGACCGATTCGCTGAAAATTGCAGCCGGAACCTGGTACAGCGCCTGGGTGGATGATTTACGGACCTATCAAAAGGTAAACTTTGAAACAACTTCGTATAAAATTACCGCGTCGCCGGGGCAGAAAATCAGTCTCGACTTAACTTTAACCAATCCATATCCTTACCCCATAAGCTTTAGCGATACGGGATACCTGCACCCGGTATTTTTGGAGGCTTATTTTTTTAAAAAGGATGCGGTAATCAGCACACAGGAGGCAGACAAATCATTTCATGAAATTAATTTACAGCCCGTCCAAAGCGGCCATTATACTTTTGCTTTTACCGCCCCCCTGGAGAAAGGACATTTTGATTTGCTTTTTTCTTTACGGACCGAGCCTTTCCCAGGCAGCAAAAACAGCAGGGTTATCAGTGTAACGGTTAAGTAAGCAGTGGGCAGTTTGCAGTTTGCAGTAGGCAGTGGGCAGTTTGCAGTGGGCAGTGGGCAGTTTGCAGTTTGCAGTTTGCAGTGAGCCGGATGCCCACTGCAAACTGCAAACTGCTTCATTACTGGTCGTCTTTAAATCGCCCGATAACTTTCCTGCCTATATCGTAAACCATTCTGAACCCGGGTTCGGTATCGTCTAAATGAGACGGCGATTGATGCAGGCCAAGGAAAAATTGCCCTTTTAAATGTTTACCGACAAAGGCGGTGTACATAAAATCCAGTCGGTTGTAAATTGTTTTTGAATAAAACGGATCGCCGAAAGTAAGGTAATTGGGTTGGCCCTTGTAAAACTCATCAAATATGGAAAAACGTTTGCGGCTTATATAAACACTGGCAACAAATCCCTGTGACGTTTCCCAGCTGAACATAGAACGGATGCGATGTTCGGTAAACATATACCCGGCCTCAAATTTTAACGAATCAAAAACCGTTTTATGACTGTAATCAAGCCCAAAACGCAGCTGGAACCCACCCTGATCGCGGATAGGTGCCGCGGTATCACTCTTTGTACCTGCATTATGCATAAATAAAAGATAATGCGAAACATAAAAAGCATGACCGGGGTTAGGAATAAATGTACCGAGTTCACCGGCCATAAACTCATTGCGTTGCGTTGGTGTTTGCCGGCTGACCCAATCAATCCAGCCGGTTTCATGGCCAAACCTGTTCGTACTACGAAGCAATAAACCCTCCACATTCGGGCGGAAATATTGCACCGAGTCATTTATTAAAGCACGCGGATAATTCAATAATTCATTACGCGGAAACTCACCTGCATTAAATAACCAATTTTTACCGGTATAGGTATAATAAGCAACCGGATTAACCTGTACAAAATAAGGCACCCCGCCAAATTCGTGCAGGGGGTTAACGCCAACAACAAAATGGTTTAAACTATCTGCGTTATAACCCAAATCAATTTCGGTACGTGTGCCCGAAATTGTTTTGCGCAGGGGGATCAAAGCGTCGTATTCATGGTCGTCTAAAAAAGCAAACCCGTTAAAATGAATATCAATGGTATTGGCAGCGCCCTGGGTAAGTTTTGCCCTTACTGTATCTGTTGAGGCGTTTTTTTGCTGCTGTGCGAAAGTTATTGAAACTGTAACTAAGGAAACAAGAACAATTAAGCAGATCTTTTTAGTCATATATAGCGGTATTTGATCCGCGAATCTACAATTATTCACTGAAAGCAGAAAGACCAAAGCAAGGGAAATGCCCCCTTTACGCTTTGGTCTTTAAGCTTTAAACTGGTTCTATAACGGATAGTAAGGGTGAGCATAATTCTTTTTCCAAAATATCCTGAAATCAATAGTAAATTACCGTGACGGCATACTGCCTAAGGGGGGGCCGCTTATTAAACGCTATTTCCCTGCTAAAAAATCAATGCTTTTTATTCAATTCAATATTCGTATTTTTACAGATTAATTAAAACTACTGAAAAAGATCAAATGAGGCCGGTATTGCTTGTTATACTTATTTCAATAAGTTTCTCTGCCTCTGCAC
>JBIOHE010000041.1:0-19903 GCA_044448725.1 Sphingobacteriales bacterium
CATCATTACTGAGTACCCTTGATTTGGTAATTGACGACGAAAGCAACATTTCGCGGCCCGTTCACGATTCAACCGGTTAATGTTTAATCAGGTTTATCAGGACAACATCATTTTCCCGTATTTCAAATTCTTTAGAAAAAGCAGCATTGGTTTTTATTTCAATTTCCTGGATTGCGACGGGTGACCCATCGTTTTGCTTTTTTAATTTTTCAACCTGTTGCCCGTTCAGTTGCCCCGGCCTGCCCATATCTAAATAGCTTGTATATGCATCATTCACCCTGTAACCCACTTTGTAAATTTCCATCGTATATTTTCCGGCTGGTATATGCGATAAATTTACCTTCAGTTTGCCTTTTGTTTTGGCAGGCAAATCCTTTACATAATAGGCCTGGTTATTTATGGAATCGGGAAGTGTATTGGTAAAATCCCAAAAGAGCAATTGCACGCCGCCTTTTTCATTTTTACAGGCCCATGAACGGGTATCAGTGTTAGTTAACTCAGTTTTTCCAAGCTTATTCATAAACTTATAAGAATAAAAAGCCGGCTTATTTATACCCTGAATGTTGAGTAAGCCGAAGCCTCCATGAAAAGGCGTGTACCGCGGGCCTGGTTCTTCAAAAATATCGGTGAACACCCAGTATGACATGGAGTTAGCCGCATGGCCAACTTGTTTTATTTTTTCTAAAATGTAGGCTGCTTCGTGGTAGCTGTCGTGCACCGGATCTGCCGGCGTGTAGGATGAACTCCATTCTGTATAATGCAGCTGGAGATTTGGCATGGGTGATTCCGAAATTTGTTTACGGGTATTTAATACATCACCGCTCACCGCCATTGAATCTTTACTTAATACGGTGCCCGAATTTCCATGCTCATCCAGAAAACCCTGCTTTACGCCATACGAATGTGTACTGATGAAGTCAATTGGGATGTTATTTTTGCTGCAATGGTTTATCATATCAGGAACCCATGCTGCACCGGCAGTGGCTGGCCCGCCCACCCTATATTCCGGGTTTACGCTTTTAACCGCCTTAACAGAATAATCGTACAATTTGAAATAATCTGCCTGCGTTCCGGTCCAGAATCCAGGAGACAAATTAGGTTCATTCCATACTTCAAAATACCATGTCTTCACTTCATCGGCGCCATACCGTTCTGTAAAATGCCGAACAAGGTTGCGAATAAGCGCTTGCCATTTGTTATAATCTTTTGGGGGCGTAACATTGCCGCGCCACCAAAAAATTGTCTGTTTCCCGCTTGCTAACGCGTTAGGCATAAAACCTAACTCTACAAAAGGCTTCATACCAATCTTGTGCAGAAAATCAAACAAAACATCTACGTACATGTAACTATACTGAGGCTCTCCTTTAGCGTCTTCCGTATATACCGCCATGTCATCGGTGAGCAATCCATGCATCCGGATATATTGAAAATCACACTCCTTTTTTACATATTCCAACTGCTGCTGCCAGTCGGCACGCAGCCCTTCATTTGCCCGTCCTGCCCCCACGCAGGTATTGAACATCGTATTGAGCTTACCCGACGTTTTGTCAAAATCCACATTGATCGTTCTTTGACCTTTTACATTCGCCAAAAAAACAAACTGTGAAACCACCAGTGCCAAAATTATTTTTTTCATTTGTTTATTTATTATAAGTTATTCTGTCTGTACCAGCACACCCGAAGGCCTTAGTATTTTTTTCAAAATTAAAACCTTTGCAGCATCCGGCAGGCTACCGTGTAATATTTTGATGAATAATTTAACGCCGTATAAAAACCATCACGGCAATAAACATAAAAACATTTAATACTTGCAATAATGCCACATAGTGTATAGTCAAGCCACTTATTATTTCCACTAACCGGAATTCTGCCGGCATCACGGAGAAAAGTGTTTTATTCCATCATACCGGCAGTTCTTTGTACCATTAGCTGTGAAATAATTCACAGCTTGCATAGCCCTATGTTTTATTTGGCGCCTTCGTTGAGGGCCACAGTTGTACGCTGATCTTTTACCGTATAATCTTGTCTGTCCAAAGCGCCGCCCGTATCCCAGAAAAAAGGTAACATCCCGTTTGCTTTCGCCTGTTTTGTAACATAAGTTAGCCAACAATCCACTGCATCGTTGTGTGTTGCCAGATCTAAAGGAACATGTGCGCTATTATTACGTCTATAGGCTCCATACTCGCCCATTATAACAGGGACCCCTTTGTCGACGAATTTCGTCTTCATCTTTTCGAAGGCGTCGTTTACATCATTTTCTTCTCCCCGGGCGGCGTTGCGATCAGGCTCAATCCCGGAATGATGTCCGGCGCCCCAGTAGTAAAACATTTTACCCCAATCCGCATCGCCGCTCATCAGGCAAAACTGGAAAGGACTATAGTAATGTACCTCGACCATCATCCGCCCATTCAGCTCATCTACAGGAAGGCTGTTCATCAAACTATAGGTCTTTTCGACATCGGTTGAGGGGCCCTGCACCACAAGCACCCTATAGCTGTTCCTGCCGCCTGTGGAGCGGACTGCATTTACGAAGGTTTGATGATAACTATTTAATACATCCATTTGATTAGCATTCTCTGCATTAGGCTCATTCGCGCCGGCAAACATCAAATGTTCGTCAAAATCACGCATAGCGGTTGCAATTTGCTCCCAGAGTGCTTTTTGTTTAGCATTAACAGCGTCTTTTTTAACCGGGGTACAATTGTTTTCAAGCCAGCCGCCATCCCAGTGAATATTGAGCAAAACATACATATCATTTTTTACACAATATCCCACCACTTGTTTTACCCTGCTGAGCCAATCAGGATCTATGCGTGCTTTACCTTCATCAACCAAATGCGTCAAATTCCAGGCGCATGGAAGACGGATGGCATTAAACCCCTGCTGCTTTACAAATTTTATATAATCTTCCGTAATAACAGGACTGCCCCAACCAGTTTCTCCCCCCGGAGCTTCAAACGTGTTGCCGATGTTCAACCCTAACTTTATTTTTGCAGCAAGCTGAACAGCATTACTACCCATCCCGGTTGCATCGGGGGGTTGGGGGTTGGTATTATATGACGGATAGATGGAGGCCGGCGTGGAAACCGGCGCCCTTTTTGCCTGGCCGTTAGAAGAAAAAAAAGATAAAATCGTAATAAGAAATACTAATGTTTTAAAAGAGTACCTGATTTTCATTTTGCTTTTAAGCTCCACTGTATAAAAAATTAAAAAAACACTTCACCAAATATTCTTTTATTTGCCCCCTGCGATAATGGCGTCAAGCGTACGCTGGTCATTTACTGTTAAAGTTTGTCTGTTTAAAACACCACCTGTATCCCAATAAAATGGTTTAAGGCCGTTGACCAATGCCTGTTTGGTGTTAAATGTTATCCAATAGTCCACCGAAGCCTGGTGCATAACCTGATCAAGGGGCTCTGAGCGCCTGATCGCCGCGTACTCGCCCATTATAACCGGAATACCTTTATCTACAAACTTTTGCTTAATTCCCTGAAAATAAGTATTCATATCGGTCTCTTCCCCCCAGGTCGCGTTCCGGCTGGGTTCAATAGTGGAATGATTCCCTGCGCCCCAGTAATAAAACATTTTGCCCCATGATTGGTCCCCTATCATTTCCGTAAATTGCCAGGGCGTATAATTATGTTCTTCGTACATCATCCGGTTGGGCGCCGGATCAGTCGGGAAGGCATTCATAAGCTGCGATGACCCTTGTACAACCAAAATACGATAAGCATTGCGCCCACCTGTCGAACGAACAGCATTAACGAAGGTTTGGTGATACGACTCCAAAATGGTCATTTGGCTGGCATCATTTGTGGTTGGCTCATTTTCGCTGGCAAACATCAAATGCCCGTCAAAATCGCGCATAGCTGTAGCTATTTGCTCCCATAATGCTTTTTGTTTAGCATTAACCGAATCTTGTTTATCCGGTGTGCAAACCAGCCATCCGCCATCCCAGTGGATGTTAAGTAAAACGTACATATTGTTGTTTACACAATACCCCACTACTTGTTTTACCCGGGCAAGCCAGGCAGGGTCTATTTGTTCGGTACCTTTATTTATAATGTGCCCATAATCCCATGAGCATGGTAGCCGAATAGAATTAAAACCGCTCTGTTGCATAAATTTTATAATATTCTCCGTAATTACGGGGCTGCCCCAACCCGTCTCGCCGCCTGGTGCTTCGAGGGTATTGCCTAAATTGATGCCCAGCTTCATATTTGCTGCCTGTTGTACGGCTGTGCTGGTCATTCCCGTCATGTCAGGTGCTATGGGTGATGTATTATAAGTGGGGAATATGGTGGCCAACTGGGTAACGATTAACTTTACGGTCTGCCCGTTTGAAGAACTTATTTCCAAAATACCAGAAGAGGTAAGCCCTGTGGCATTTTGTGATATTGTTGTTAAATGAACAACGGTACTGCCGCTCTTACCTGATGCTATGCTCGTCTGCAACCACGAGGAAGCAGGGTTGTACAGGATCCAACCGGCATTGCTGGTAATAGTTATGTCCTGGCTTCCTCCATCGGCTGTAAAATTTACCGACGGTACGTTAACAGCGAGTTGCCCTGCAGGTTGTTGCTCTGGGGTATTATTCGTCGCCTTTTTACAGGAGAAAAAAGATACAACCGTAATAAGAAATACTAATGCTTTAAAAAAATATTGTTTTTTCATTTTATAATCTTCGGGTTCTCAATTTTTTAAATCAGGTATAAAATCCCGTTCAAACTCATCATTCGCATAATACCTTTTAACTCACTACTGCGATAAAACGCCGGCTGATCTTTTACCCTATATTTCAGCGTGCCTACAAGCCCGCGCCCTTTTTTACTGAATCCAGTGAAGTGTGGTTTCCGATAGTGTTGTTCGAACGGTTAAATATACCGCTGGCCCATAAAAACGGAAGCACGCCATTTGCTTTGGCTTGTTTTACAATATAAGCATAGTAATGGTCGCCTGACCTTAATGCCAATAACGAATCGGCCGGATAGCCTGTTAACCTCTGAGCGTGATATTGGTTATCAAATTCACCCATTACCAATGGGATGCCCTTATTAACAAATTTCTGTTTCACCGAGTTCATTACAGAAGCTACATAACCTTCCTCTGTTGAAGGATCACAGTTACGGTCCAAAAACTTCGGGTTTGTTGTATGAAAGTCTCTTCCCCAAAAATATAATTCTTTCCCCCAGCCTGCATCGTAAGGTTGGGTACTACCGTAGCCACCTAATATGCAAAACTGCGACGGGGTATAATAGTGGAACTCCAGCATCATTTTATTAGGCGTAGGGTCGGTAGGTAGCTGTACCGACGGGTTAGCCGGGTCAAGATAATTAATAAGCAAATCAATGGATGTGTTAGGTGCCTGAATAACCAATGTACGATAAGTGTTCCGGCCACCGGTACTGCGCACTGCATTAATAAATGTTTGGTGATAACGCATTAAGGTATTCGCTGCCGGTATATTGTTCGCATCGGGTTCATTGGCACTGGCAAACATCAAATGCTCGTCAAAATCCCTTAATGCTGTAGCTATTTGCTCCCAATATGCTTTATGCCTGGCATTAACGCTGTCCTGCGCGGCACCAACAACTTTACAGTTAAAGTCATAATGGATATTAACAATTACATACATATTGTCATTAAAACAATATTGCACCACAGCTTTTACACGGGCAAGCCAGGTAGGGTCTATTTGGGCCGTTGCCGCGTTAATCAAGTGTCCATCGTACTGGATGGGTATCCTTATGGCATTGAAACCGGTTGATTTCACCAAATCAATCAACCCCTGGTTAACTACCGGGTTTCCCCAACTGGTTTCTCCGCTCCAGGCTTCCAGTGTGTTAAAAATGTTCCAACCCATAGTAACATTCGCGGCCAATTGCGTAGCGGTACTGCCCATGCCACTTGCATCGGGTGCTTTGGGCGATGTATTATAAGTGGGATATAGGGTAGACACCTGGGTTGCAATCAACTTTACGGTCTTGCCTCCCGAAGAATTTATGTACAAAAAGCCAGACAAGGCTGCCCCTGTGGCATTTTGCGATGTTACGGTTAAATGAATTACAGTATTGCCGCTTTTGCCCGATGATGGGCTGGCCTGCATCCAAGCGGCACCAACGTTGTTCAATGTCCAACTGCTGTTGCTGGTAACGGTTACATCCTGGCTACCTCCATCGGCTGTGAAATTTACAGATGGTACGTTAACAGCGAGTTGCGCTGCCGGTTGTTGCTCTGTGGAATTATTCGTATTTTTTTTACAGGATAAAAAAAATAAAATAGTAATGAGAAATAATGACGTTTTAAAAAGATATTTTTTTTTCATTTTGGTATCATATATTATATGGCACCTCTAAAGCCCCACCCTTAATCCCTCTCCGGGGGAGAGGGATTAAAAGTGGGGCGATAAAATAAAACACAAGGGTTTTTCAGAGATCCCGGTATCCCAGCGCGCTTATTTAAACGGCGTGCCTGAGCCATAAGCAGCTATGCCCCTGTTTACACCAGCTTTTATCGAATCCAGTGCTACCGGATCTCCTACTACGGCATTCGACGGATTGCTCCGGTCAAATACACCTGCCCATAAATACGGTATTACGCCATTTGCTTTGGCCTGTTGCGCAATATAAGCCATGAAATGCGTCTCAGATGCTCTTGATTTTAACGAATCGGCCTTATACCCTTTTAATCTCGCAAAGTGATCATTCGGCGCATATTCGCCCATAAACAATGGGATACCCTTATCAGCAAACCTTGCTTTCACGGTGTGCATTATAGAATCCGCATAATTTTCTTCATTATAAGTGCAATTGCGGTCCAAAAACAACGGATTTGTGGTATGATAGGTATCATATCCACCGTTTACAGAATACGTCTTCCTGCTCCCCCAAAAATACAGCTCTTTACCCCAGCCTGCGTCCTGAGGTGTCGTAGTACCATCGTTACCTCCTAATATGCAATATTGCGACGGGCTATAATAGTGGAACTCAAGCATCATTCTATGAGGTGTTGGGTCAGTAGGCAGCGAAGGGGTTTTATACACATTAGTCGGATCAAAATATTGGTTAAGAATATCAGTTGATGCAGAAGGCGACTGAATAACTAAAGTACGATAAACATTTTTACCCCCCGTACCGCGCACTGCATTAATAAAGGTTTGATGATAACGCATTGTGGTAATCATTGACGTTACATCATTGCTGTTGTTGAGACTGGTTTCGTTGAGACTGGCGAACATTAAATGCTCGTCAAAATCGCGCAGATAAGTAGCTACCTGCTCCCAAATTGCTTTATGTTTGGCATTAGCGCTATCTTGCAGAGCACCTGTAAGTGTACTTCCGGGATCATAATGGATATTAATTGTCACATACATACCATCGTTAATGCCATATTGAACCACTTGTTTTATACGGGCAAGCCATGCCGGGTCTATTTGCATCGTTTTAATGTTGCTAAAATGACTGGCAGCGTAGCTAGTGCCATCGTAACGAATAGGTATCCTTACGGCATTTACACCGTTTGCTTTCAGCAAATCAAACTGTTGCTGGGTAATTGGCGGGTTTCCCCATCCTGTTTCTCCACCCGGGGCTTCCATGGTGTTATAGAAATTCCAACCGTAGGTAATATTATTAGCTATTTGCGAAGCAGTACTGCTCATCCCGGTTGCATCGGGTGCTATGGCCGATGTATTGTAGGATGGGTAAATAACGGCATCCTGCCACACTGTAATCCGCCTGCTCTGACCGTTAGTTGAATTTACAGTTAAAAGCAAAGAACGGCTCGCGCCCGATTTATTAATCGTACCTGTTAAATTAATGGTTACTGCGCCGCCACCGCCTGATGTTTGGTCTAATTTTAGCCAGCCGATACCAGTAGTATCAATAGTCCACACAGCATTGGAGGTAAATTTCAAAGTTGCGATACCGCCGGTTGACGGTATGGTATCTGTCATATTAGAAATTGTGAGCTGCGGGGTTGGTGTAGCATTTTTTTTGCAGGAAACAGCAAATAGAATTGCAATAAATAATATTACAATAATCTTGTACGCCGTCCCTATTTTCATTATCAATGTTTTCATATTCATTTTGTTTTATCGAAAAAAAAGTAATTTTTCAATTGGTTTAAAAACCCCGCAGCGATATACTGTTGCGGGGCTATAACTTATTTAATTTTCACACACCTGATATTGTCAAAAGCGCCATAAAAGCCAGTTGCTGTAGGCGACTTGCTATAGTTATGTATATATATTGTACACGAAGTATTTCCTGATGATCCTGTTAAATCGGAAATTTTGGATATGGAAGTCCCTTCCCCATCGCCAAGCGTAGGATCAGATGCACGGAAAGATGCCAAAGGAATAGTTACTGTCACCCACCTTTTTGTTTTGTACGGCGCTGTGGTGCCGGCATTTATTTGCCATGGTTCCCATCTGGCAACATAGCCGCTCACTCCGCTCGTAACTACAATTGAACCACCATTCCAGTTGTTTGGCACACTCACTTCAAATTTAAATGCCCAATCTTCAACCGGATCATTAATATTGGCGGCTGGTACCCATTGTGCCCCATTCATAAGTATTGCATAATTAGAGTAGGTATTCCCTTCGGCCGGAGCCAACACACCATTTTTAAGAAACATGTATTGGCTTTTATTGCCAGGAAAATCGGGGTTGTAACCCGGCCATCCGCTATTTGGATCACCGCTGGTCAGGGTCGCGCCGCCCCACCATTGCCAGTTGAAATTTCCACTCCACTCCCAGTCGGATATTCTGCCTGTCGCTACATCGTCCACATTATATACAGTAGTTGCAGTGCCAAACTTGGTAGTAACGGATGCCGGCCCGGGTTGTCCATTTGAAGGCATAACAATACCGATAGACTTTCCATCTTTTGATGATGTAAAGGAGGAAATTGCCTGACCCGCGAAAGTTATCTTTTGAATACTTTTAAAATAAGTACCATAAATATGAACAGAATCGCCCGGTATTGCATTTTCGTCGGAAATACCAGTAATGGTTGGTGTGGCATTTATTATAGACGTAACAGTACCAAACTTAGTGGTTACTATTATTTGACTGGTGGGCTGTAGTGCTGGCATCAGAAAACCAATAGAAGTTCCATCAACGCTTGGGTTAAACGATGTAATCTTAGTCCCTGCATATACAAAGTTTTTTACCAACACTAAGTTTGCGCCGTAAACATAAACCGAATCGCCAGGGTTGGCAAATACATTGGATATAGCAGTAATAGTAGGCGCCGGAGCACCTAATTTAAATGAAAACGTTGTTGAGCCTGTTGTTGTTTTATACTGTATGGTATAGAGCCTGGTAGTATCAATCGTTGAAAATATGATGTTTGGTATTGGTACCGCCGCGCTGTTCGGCGAAAATAAAGCAGGGTTAAATTGGGAAGGAACGCCATCAAAAGTAATTGATGTTGCATTTTGTAAATTCTGCCCGATTATAACCACATAATTTCCTGTTCTTCCCGTCAAAAAAGGATCAGTGTTAGGATTACCAGTACTGACAACACTATCCTTGGGTGACGGATTATACAATCTTACGCTTGTAATAACAGGGGCACCTTCGTTGTTCTTTTTACAGGCAGGGAATAAAGCCACCATCGCGAAGAGAAGCGGCAATAAACACAAGCCAATTAATGATTTCTTTTTCATAATTATATATTTTAATTTTTAAATTAATAATAAGGAACTGGTGGTGCCGCCAATTTCGGGTCGGTAGATAACTCCGATGCCGGAATTTGCATTGTATATGAATTGATGGTTGCCGGGGTAGCAGCCGGGGCTGCTGTAGTATCCCTTGTAGCTGTATGCGTTGCAGGAACATAAGTAAACGGTTGCCGGTCGTGATTGGCATCCTGGGCATTAAGAAAGGCAACAGCCGCAGCGGGCTGGTAATAAGACCACCTTACCAAATCTATCCAATATTGTCCTTCAAAAGCCAATTCAACCCTTCTTTCCCTTCGTATGGTGTCGGCAGTTAACATTGGGGCAGGGGCTACACCGGCCCTTGCACGCACTGCATTAAAATAAGTTAGGGCATTAGCATCGGTAGTACTCGTATTGTTGCCCAAAATAGCTTCGGCATATACCAGATATACATCGGCCAACCTCAACATTGCAAAGTCTTCCGGTGATGACCACAATGTAGCTGTTGGCGAGTTGTTATCTGCATTGTTGCCTACAATATGTTTTTTCATACAATTTCCGCCAGATGTAAAACCACCATCTGCCATATCCAATTCCGGATAATGATCTCCGGTGAGCATAATAGTGGCTTTGCGCCGTATGGTATCTTTAGCCGAGTACATCATATACAAATCCCAGGTTGGCTGCAAGGTCTCCCATCCGCCACTATTCCCAAAATTTATTTTGCTACTGGGCGAATAATAGGTTTCTAACACGTTACCATTTCCGTAACCCACACCCGGGGCCCATTGAAGCGCAAACAAATCTTCGGGGACATTGTTGTTTTGCACCTTGAAAAGGTCATAATAGCTTGGAAACAGTGCTATCCCACTATTTTTACACACATTGCCTGCGTATTTCGCAGCACTGTCCAGCAATGCCTGGTTGCGTGAGCCGCTTTGGCCCCAACCCGACATAGTTAAATAAACTTTGCCAAGTAAGCCTTGCGCCGACCATGTGGTTACCCGACCTGCTGCATCTTTAAGGGGAAGGTTTTGCGCTGCAAAAGTGAGGTCGATGGTAATAAATTTGTAAACATCCGAAACCGTATTACGATAAAGCAAAGCGTTACTTACCAGTTTGGTATTATCCGTAACAATAGGCACGGCGCCCCAATAAACCACCAGATGATAATAAGCCATGGCGCGGACAAACCTTGCTTCGGCAATGGCCTGATTTTTGGCTGCGGGCGATAAAGAAGCAGAGGTTGACTGGCTTATGCCACTAATAACCATATTACACTGGCCAATAACATTGTACAAACCTGTCCAGCCACTCGATACAACACCATTTTGCGATGTAATTGTACGTGCATAAAGCTGCATTATATCGCCATTATAGGTGTAAAAGGCCGTTCCGGGCAAAGCATCGCCTAATAGTAACCAGGGTTGCTGCCATTGCCACCAGGGGGCGCCCCCATAAAGGTTCGCGGTGGCCAGCCGCAAATCGGCCTGGGTTTGGTAAAAATTCGCAGAGCTAATCAGCGTGGTGGAAGGGCGGTCCAAAAAGCTCTTTTTGCATCCAACGATCGCGGCACCGAATAGCAAAATAATTATAATTTTATTAATTGGTTTCATAATATCTTTTTTATTGGTGATTATTTTATTTGTTAAGGGTTATGTTTGCGCCAATAGTAAACCCGCGTGGCTGAGGATAATAACCTTGGTCCCAACCAGCCTGAAGCGGGTTCCACGAACCAATTTCCGGATCCATACCCACATATTTTGTAATTGTAAATACATTAGTTACATTAACATATACCTGCATTGAATGCACGAATATTTTTGATAAAATATTTTCTGGCAGGTCGTAAGTCAACTTGATGTTTTTACATTTCAGGAATGAACCATCTTGTACATATATAGTAGAAGGGCGGTTGTTTTCGTTGGTATTATCATTTCTCAAACTCACAATATTTGTATGCGGGTTGGTAACATACACATTGTTAACATCGGATGCAGAGCCATTGGGGTTTACCATGGCCAACTGCGCGTAATTTAATACCGATGTAAACCAGGCAGTAGTTTGTGTCGGGTCGGTGTGACTTTCCGATACTTCATTGTAAACTTTGTTGCCATAGTCGCCGCTAAAGAAAATATTCAAATTAAAACGTTTGTATTTGAATGTGTTGCCGATACCATACTGGAATTTCGGAAGTGGCGAGCCTAAAAAAGTTTCATCTTTTGAGTCGATAATACCATCCCCATTCAAATCTTTATACATACGGTCGCCGTACCAGATACCGCCATAATTTGGACTAATTGGATAAGGCACACCAGCCTGATTAGCAGGCAGGGCATGTGTTTGAAAATCTTTGGGCTTTGCAAATATGCCATCGAAAACATAGCCGTAAAACTCACCAATTGGCTGGCCTACAACTGTTTTTTCGGCTACCTGGCCACTGCCTCCATCTGACGCGGTTAAGCTGGCATCAGATCCGCCGTTACCTAAACTAAGCACTTTATTAACGTTGCGCGATAAGGTAAAATTAGTTGTCCATGTAAAATTTTTATTACTGATATTGGTAGTACTGATCTGGAAGTCAAACCCTTCATTGCGCATACTGCCAACGTTGGCATAAGGCGCCACCATGGCCCCCGGCGAATAGCCAGTGGTAGTACCTGAATATATGGGAAGCGGTTCTTTCAATAAAAGGCCGTTTGTTATGCGGTCATAAACATCGAACGAAAAATTTATGCGCCCGTTAAAAAGCGTTCCGTCAAGTCCGGCATTGTAATAACCTGTTTGTTCCCATTTTATTATTTTGTTTGGCAACTGGGTTTGAAATTCCGTAGTACCTAAACCGTTAACCTGAGTTGCAAGCAAACCCACATAAGCATTGCCCGGTATGTTTTGGTTGTTGGTAAGCCCGTAACTAACCCTCAGTTTCAATGCATTTATCTCTTTTACATTTTTCAAAAATGCTTCGTTACTGATTGTCCAGGCAAATGCGCCAGAATAGTCAAGCGCCCAGCGATTGCTGGCCGGAAAATTAGAAGAACCATCGTTACGTACGGTACCGGTGATCTCGTATCTGTTGTCCCATGACAAGTCAAGACGGCTGTAATAAGCTTCTATTGCACCACCGAGGCCAACATTGCCTGAGTTTGTAGCCGAAACAGGATCGCCGGCACTAACAGATATAACATTGTTTGAAGGGAAATTTGAACGGTTGGCGCCAACACTTTCATTCCAATCCGAATTCGCTTCGTGCCCCGCTAATACATTGATTTTAAATTTATTGAAATTGTGGTTATAAGTTAAAAAATTGCGGAGTGTCCAGCTAATATCTTGCCCCACACCCTGGCCCCCACCATTGGTGCCGTTAACAACGGTACCAAAATTATAAGTTGGGCTAAAACTATTATTGGCATTAAAATCGAAATTACCCGATAAATCCGTGTGGAATGAGAGGTCTTTAGTAAACGTTAGATCTATAGACTGGATGGCAAACACCTGATTTCGGGTTTGATTATTTGTGGTAATTAAGGCGACAGCCACAGGATTTGCAACAGAACTCACCCAACCTTCAGTATTGGTATTGCCACCATAGGAACCATTGGGATATTGTACCGGAATATTGGGTGTCTCGTTTAATGCATTGCCTATTCCTTGGTTGGCAGTAGCATTTTGATTTTGCTCACTGTGTGCTAACTGAAGGCTGGTAGTCATTTTTAGCCAGTTAGTCATTTTATTGTCGAGGTTCAACCGTACAGAATATCTGGTGAATTCTGATCCAGTCACAATACCTTGCTGGTTGAAATAAGTGGATGCTATTAAATATTGGTTTTTGGGATCGCCACCGCTTATGGTTAGTGTATGGCTTTGCTCTGGTGCGTTCTGAAATAATGCTTTTTGCCAGTCGGTACCTTTACCTAAATATTGTGGATTGGCAAATTCGGCAGCATCGGTGCTGAAGCCCCAGGCTTTTGAACGGGCATTTATAACGGTTGCATACTGCTGCAGATCCATAGTGGGCAGTTCCTTTGGCCTCAACTGTTGTTCGGCAAAGCCTTGGTAATTTATGGTTGGCGCTCCTGCTTTACCTCTTTTTGTGGTAATAACAATAACACCATTGGTTGCCTGCGAACCATATATGGCAGTCGCAGATGCATCTTTCAACACATCTATTCTGTCTATATCGTCAGTGTTGATGGAATTTAATGGGTTGCCGCCATTACCAGGGTCGCTGGTAGGAGGAATAATAACACCATCGATTACATACAATGGCGAATTAGAGCCGGTTATTGAAGACACACCGCGTATTTGAATAGATACGCCGCCCCCGGGTTGCCCCGAGATTTGTTGTACCACAACACCTGCAACTTTTCCCTGCAGTGCCTGGTCAAAAGTAGTTGGTTGTGTTTCGCGCAGGTCGTCACCCTTAATAGAGGCTATTGAGCCCGTTACGTCTTTCTTTTTTATAGGGTTACCGTATCCAATAACGACCACTTCGTTTAAGTTGCTGGATGTAGAATTCAGCGAGACATTGATTACGTTTTTTTGCTTAACGGTTACTTCCTGGGCTGTATAACCTAAATAGCTAAACACGAGTATATCGCCTTGCTTTGCCATTATTACATAACTACCGTCAACAGCAGATACTGCCACGGTTGCGGTCCCTTTAATTTTAATGCTTACTCCCGGCAGCGGTTGGGAATCGTCAGCGCTTATTACCTTCCCGGAAATACCGGTGGTTTGCGCGTAGCCTGAAACACATAGCAACATGCTTGTTATAAATAGCAAAATGCCGCACCTCATTTTTTTTCGTAAATTTTTTTCCATTTTGGAATTTTAATAATTGGTAAATAATTGGTAAATAATTCTCTGGTTTGTCGGTTTAATCTTCGTTCATAATTTGTTTTAGTATATATTTTTTTAATCAGGACATTACATTAACGGGGGCTGAAAAACGGCAAAAAAAAAATGCCATAGTTTTTTTATACCCGCAATCGATTGCGAAAACAGGGTGTAAAAAATCATATACCATAGGGTAAGCAACATTTTCAACATAACAAGAATAAAATTAACGTGGTTTATCCGCTTATAATTGGCGGAAATAAGTGTGATAACAATTTTGTTTAAAATTGAGGGCATCAGCCACATATTTCCGGGAATAAAGCTATGACTGCTTAAAAATAAAGAATAGCAGACTTGAGCATGAATATAGACCAAATGTTCAAACAACTACAATACACTGTAAATAAGTCACTTATATTTTTTTAGTGCCTTGCGATGCTTTAAATAACTGCTGTGAAATTAATAAGGGCCTGCACCATTGCTGTTGCAGGCCCTTATTAATCATAAAACTAAAGAGTTAATTCCAGTCCCCTGAAATATCTTTAGCAACCGCAGAATTGGCATTCTTCTCCTGTAAAGGTATTGGGAACAATACATTTTTATCCTGGAAAGGCTGTGTACCGGTCTCAATTTGCAATTCAGTATTTACTGTTTGCTTCGCAATGCCCCAGCGTATCAAGTCAAAGTAACGGCTTTGTTCGCCGGTTAGTTCTAACTGTCTTTCGAGCATCAGGATATTCATAGCTTGTGTCTGGCTACCCAGCGAGGTATATAGTGGAGCATTAACGCTTGGCCTGCTGCGCACCTGGTTAATTAAACCCAATGGCACGCTACCGGTATTACCCTGCTGTATATAGCTTTCGGCCAGCATAAGCAATACATCAGCATAGCGTATAACCTGGCCGTTTATACCACTTTGCGGCCCGCCAAAACTTGCTACCTTGTTATAATACTCATATTTAAGCCACCTGTATTTTTGTGCTGCGAAAGGATAAGCTACAGGCCCTGTAGCACATTGCTGGCAATATTGGGTTTGCCCGCCACTTGCGGCATCGCCATAAAAAGTGAAGGCAGCACGCGGATCTACGTAATTGGCAGCAGGGTTTTGCGGGTTGGGGTAAGTGAAAGTATTTACAGCAGTTGTAGATACGTACACGTTGCCCCAATCATTAAAACCATATTCCTGCGCACGGTCAGAGTGTGTTGCTTTTCCGCCCCAGGTTTCCTGGCCCCCAAAAACGTAGTATTGGTTACCAATGCTCCAACTTGACCACGCCTGGTTCATCACCTGAAAAATGCTTTCCGGGTTCTTGGCAGGATCATCCTGGTTCGGGTCATCGAAGAGGTCATTATAAACCGGCGCCAGCGAATAACTGAAAGGAGACTGGGTCAGCTTGGTCAGTTCGGTTTGTGCCAGGGCCCATTTTTTCTCATATAAATACGATTTACCCAAAAGCGCCACTGCGGCCCCTTGCGTAGCGCGCCCGAAATCAACAGAAGGGTTAGTGTAGTTTACAGGAAGGCCTGCCTCGGCATCTTTCAAATCCTGTTCAATAAACGCCCATGTATCGGCAACAGGCGACCTCCCCAGGTTAATTTGTGCAGGTGTTGGCAACTCAATAAACGCGGTACGGAGCGGTATCCGGCCATACAAGTTAACTAAATTAAAATAGGCATAAGCGCGCATAAATTTGGCCTCGGCAATATACTGGATTTTGTGAGCTTGTGCTACAGTATTAGTTGTTGCAGGCGCCCAAGCCTGTGCACTGGCAACTACCACATTAGCCCGTTCGACTATTTGATATAATGCTGCCCATGTTTCTTGCACCTCGTTCTGATCGGGGCCAAAATTATACTGGGCCAATTGCAGGAAGTCACTTGAAATGGGCGCCGCGGGTTTGGCATCATTGCCAAGCAAATCAAAAGTAAAATACCACTCGCGCGCCCACAAACCCTGGTGCAGCAAGCCAGAATAAGTACCTATAACTGCCTGGTTTATAGCAGCATCGCTGGTGAAATAAGTTTCAGCAGTGAAAGCGCCTTTGTTTACTAAACTTAAATCTTTTTTACACCCTATTGAGAGGAGCAAAAGCCCTCCCGTCATCAGGGATTTTATATATTTTTTCATAATTTATTTTTAAAAATGTTACTTAAAATCCTGCTTGTATCCCGAATAAAAATGTGCGCGGCTGCGGAACCTGGCCATTATCAATACCGCGGTTAAAAATAGTGTCGTTCGCATTTGACGTACCTACTTCCGGATCATACCCTTTATAGCCGGTTATGGTCAATAAATTTTCCGCGGCAACATATATGCGCAATTTGCTTAAAACATTACCGGAAAACGATTGCAAGGTGGCCTTTGTTAAAGTGTAGCCCAGGGTTAGGTTGCGGAGACGTAAATAAGCGCCATTGTCGATAAAGAAACTTGATGGCCTTAAATTTCCTGATCCGCTGTCGTCCTGGCCAGCCCTTGGCAATGCGGCATTGTCGCCCGACTGTTCCCACCTGTTTAATATGGCGGTTGAGGCATTATGCCCTGTTGCCGCGAATTCTGTAGTGGATGCCAGGTTATTTCCTATTTGTACCCCCTGCACGCCCGATAACACTACATTAAGGTCGAAATTTTTGTAAGTAGCGCCCATGTTAATGCCATACATAAACTTTGGAATTCCGCTCCCCAAAACCTTCTGGTCTTTCGAATCAAGAGTCCCGTCGCCGTTCAGGTCCTTATATATAAAGTCGCCAGGTTTTAAGCCAGCCTGGTAAACCGCAGCCGGGTTACCGGTTTTCTGCTGTGCCATTGCATTTAACGCGTCAACCTGGGCCTGAGTGCTGGCTACACCTTGAACCACATAACCATAATATGCCCCGATAGGGATACCCGGCATGGTCATTGTTTCTACAGCACCGGACCCTTGAATTATAGGGGTTGGCGATTGGGCGCCCAACGATAGTGTTTTATTGTCGTTAAAAGCACCGTTAACACTTACGTTATAGCTAAAACCACTTTTAACGGCAGAGTGATAACCTAACTGAAATTCAAAACCTCTGTTTTGCACATCGGCCGCGTTAACAGGTTCCGAATAGCCATTACCACTTAAACCTATCCCTAAACTTGGTGGCAACGGTATATTTACTAATAAACCACTACTTTTCCGGTTATAGTAATCGGCGGTAAAAGTTATGCTGTTGTTGAGGAACCCAAGGTCAATACCGGCATCGGCTTGATCGGTTGATTCCCAATGCAATAATGGGTTTCCGACAGTGGTAACGGTTGTTCCGCTAACAAATTGTTTGGGCTGGCCTAAAGAATACACGAGGTTCCCGGTGGGTGATCCGCTAAAGGTGTAAACATCGTAACTGAAAAGGTTGAGCCTGTTGTTACCTAAACGTCCCCATCCTACGCGCAGTTTACCATCACTGATAAATGGGAAAGCCGATTTTATGAAATCTTCCTGACTGAAACGCCATGCGAAACCCGCGCTCGGAAAATTACCGTAACGGCTTAACGGGCCAAAGTTGGAAGACCCATCACGCCTGATACTGGCAGAAAAAGTGTACTTATCGTCGTACGAATAAATCAAACGTCCGTAATAAGACGTTGCCGTGCCAAATTGAGTGTTATAATTTGAGTAATTGGTATTGACGGCAGTAGTTGGGGCTATCGCTATATTCTTTACTGCATCGGTAAGCATACCTGTACCTAAGGCACCAAGTGTATTATAATAACCTGCATCAATATAACTTGTACCTGCAGTTAACGCGATATTGCTTTTTCCAAAACTATGGTTATAAGATAAATAGTTCTCAATCATATAGTTGGAAGAGCCGGAAAACGAACGGCCTGCCTGACTGGCAAAGGCCAGGTTGTTGGAAGTTACATAAGCTATGTTATAAGAATCATTTTCACTGCTACCGTATGAGGCTGTTGCCTGTGACCTGAAAGTTAAACCATCAAGTATCCTTACTTCGCCAAATACTTGCGGATTCAAAACCATCTCACTGCTGTTTTCTGTTTGTACGCCTAATGCCTGCAAAGGATTCATAGCATTACTATTATCATTCTCATTGGTAAGGATAGAATAACCGCCCGGAATGGTTGCATCGTAAATGGGCTGATAAGGCGCATATTGAAGGGCGTTACCTATGCTTGCCGTTTGGCCCTGGGTTGTGGTGTACCTTATGTTTAAGGTTTCCCCGAAGTGAAAACGGCCTAATTTTTCTTCTAACGCGAACCTGCTATTAAACCTGTTAAACTGATAACCCTTAACGATGGGTTGCTGCGTTACATATCCTGCCGACATGTTGTATATAACCTTATCGCTCCCGCCGCTAACAGTAACGTTATTTTGGGTTGATATAGCTGTTTGAAAAATTTGGTTTTGCCAGTTGGTCCTGTCAACCAAAACATAAGGTTTGGTCAAATTGACCGCAACCGGAAGACTGTTCGAAGCATCAATATCGGTAAGGAGCTTTACATATTGGGCTGCATTCAGCAGGTCGAATTTTTTTGGCACATTTGACATGCCTGCCTGCGATGTAAAAGATACCTGGGTGGCGCCCGCTTTACCTTTTTTAGTTGTAACCATCACAACGCCATTAGCGCCGGCAACACCGTATATTGCCGTAGAAGCGGCATCTTTTAATATGGTAATATTCTCAATATCCTGCGGACTGACCATATTAATATCTCCCGCTATACCATCAACAATATACAGCGGACTAACATCTGTAAATGAACCGGTACCACGTATAATAATTTGCACGGATGAACCTGGCACACCATCGGCATTAATTACCTGTACCCCCGGCGCTTTGCCTATAAGCATTTGCGCAGGGCTTACGTCTGAAGTCGAACCGGCATCTTTCCCCGATACTACATCCACAGCGCTCACGAGGTCTTTTCTACGGGCGGTACCGTAACCTATTACTACTACTTCGTTCAGTTTATCCACTGCTTTAGAAAGGGCTACATCAAGTTTGCCCGATGAAGGAACGGCTATTTCCTGCTGGCCGTAGCCAATAAAAGAAAAAATCAAGGTACTGCCCTGGGCGGCATTTATGGAATAGGTACCGTCGGTATTTGTGCCTGCAGCATTTGTGGTGCCTTTTACCTTAACAGTTACCCCGGGCAGCGGGAGGCCATCGTCCTTATCTGTTACTTTTCCGGTAATTTTCCCGGTCTGGGAGTAACCCTGTAAACTTATCATTAAACTTGATAAGCTGATTCCAATAAAAATCAGGAATTTTGTTAGTCGGTGTTTTTTCATGAAATTAAAATTTAATTGACATAATTGGTTGATTATTTAAATTGATATTAAAAGTGATGCAGGTGAACGCCAACAATTTTGTTGGCAGTAATATTCATTGTAAATTTTTATCCATTTTATAAAGG
>JBIOHE010000042.1:0-19498 GCA_044448725.1 Sphingobacteriales bacterium
AAAGCTAAAAGCAGAAAGCTAAAAGCAGAAAGCTAAAAGCAGAAAGCTAAAAGCAGAAAGCTAAAAGCAGAAAGCTAAAAGCAGAAAGCTAAAAGCAGAAAGCTAAAAGCAGAAAGCTAAAAGCAGAAAGCTTTGGTCTTTCTGCTTTCTGCTCTTCTCTCCTTACAATTTTATAAATGTCTCTTTTCCGACAACTTTATTATCGTTGTTATTTACTACCTGAATGACGTAGGTACCGGGCAACAAGTTGCCGATATTATCCTGCCAGGTTGGTGATGATGTTTTAGCCGACATTACAACCGCGCCAGCGATATTTACAATTTTAATCCCAAATGACTGTACAGTGGCTGTTTGATTTGCAGCACCGTTTAAAGCCGCAATTTTTGAAGCAGGCTGCGCGGCAACAGAACCATCGCTGTATTGGTCGAGAGCCAAATTAATTACACTGGTTGCCGGGTTGGGGAAAACACTGATATTACTTGTAATCAAATTATTCCCGTTTCCATAAATAAGGGTAACCGCATTTGAGTAGGTAACAGTGCCATTAAGGTCTTCCACTTTTAAACGGTACCTGTCGGTTGCAATCGGGGGCGCTTTATCCAGATAACTGTAAGTACCCAAAGCAGCCGAAGTAACACCGGCTAAATCCATATAGTTTAACCCGCCGTCGGTACTCCTTTCAACAGTGAAATTTGTATAGTTTTGTTCGTTCTCAGTTACCCAGGTAACCTGTGCCCCGTCAATTGTCTTTTTCGCAGTAAAATCCAATAAATGTACGCCCAATGCCGGGTTCTGACGGATAACAATACTAAAGCGGTTAGGTCCGTAAGTAGCGGTATCATGTACGTCTATATTAAAAACATAGCTGGTATTATTCCTGATGTCCAGCGAGTCTTTTTTGTATTTATCCATCAGCCAGAACTCATAAATTTTAGGAACAGCGTTCAATTCGGTCCTTTTTAGCGTATAATAGCATTTGAGCGTTCCCTTCACCCCCAGCCTTATCACCAGCGGTTTTGTTTTGGGCAGCGGTAAAAAGTTAATAGCCAGGGCGACGCTGTCTGATGAAAAGCTATATAAACTCTCGGGGGCGTTCATACCCGGAAAATACACAGCATCGTTGTTGCAGTTATATTTTGTGGAACCTGCGGGATTAAAACCGATAACGCACTCATCATAATTAAATGAGTCAACCACCAGTTTTAAACGGAGCAATTGCGGAACAACCGACTTATTAGCTTTTGTGCTCATTAACAAACCACTTCCGGTTGGCAACGACCCAACCGATTTTGCATTTTCGCTGATTGTTAACTGGGGGTTTGAACCACTTGCCAGTACAAAAAAGCCCTGGCCACTGGCAATAATATTTGAAGCATCGCCGGTTGCTGTGCCGCCTGATGAAGATGTGGTTGTATAAGTATCATAATGGCCGGTAACCGGGTTAAATACCCAGATAGTTGGGTTTATGTTGGTGCGCACTATGCCGCTTCCTTCTCCGCCGTAAGCCGCATTCCAGTCAATTGAACAGGGATAGGGGTTACCCACCATGTTGAACCCTCTGACGGCATAATTGGTGCCGGTGCCCGAACCTGTATAGGCCAAATAGGAGGACCCTGTATTGTACCAGTCTTTAAAAGTATAGTTTCCCTGGTTCATGTTGCCTGTTGAGGTCAGAGTGACATTTTCGGGCGCAATATACGGGGAGACTGTTCTTGTTGCCCAGCTGGTAGCGGCCCCCCTGAAATAGAAGAATACCCCCGTACCAACAGGCATACTATAGGTGCTGCCATTACTTGCGGTAATAGTACCTGCCGAGGTTGAGTTGGTGATATTGGTGATCCCAAGAAAGTTCCCGCTGGTAAAAGTTGCATTGCTGGGGGTAATGCTTTCGCGGTATAAATAAATGGATGGATTCCCGGCGCTGGTACTGCCCCCTGTGCAACCTGTTATAAACGCATTTGTTGTACTGCTGGCATCGGTTGTTTGACCGGCAGTAGCGCCGACAATGTAATTCAATCCGAAAACATAATTGCTGTTTACCGTTGTGCCTGTATTAACCGGCGATGAAATAATACGGTAATTACGTTCCACATAGCGGCCGTCTGAAATAGTTGTTCCTCCCTGGAAATACCTTTCAACGTTATATTTTCCGGTAAAGCCGGTGTTTGAGGAACCAATCGGCCCTATTGCGCCGGAGCCATACTGATCTGACTGAATGGTGAATACCGAATAGTTGGTATCATTATCAACATAGTTACCGCTGCCGCCACCATCGTCGCCGCCGCTTGAGGGAAGATTTATACTTGACGTTGAACCCAAATAAAAATGTGCGGTTTGGCCGGAAGTACCTGTATTATCAATATATGAGTTGCTGCCGCCCGATATAGTAATTGTGCAGGCGGAATTTGAGGTACCGGCATAAAATGTCCCGCTGTTGGTGATATAACAGGTACTCTGGCTAATAGTGATAGCTGAACCGGAATCTACAGTAAAGGTGCCCGAATTACTGATATACACACTTCCCTGTCCGGTAGTAACTGTAATGCCATCGCCTTCAAATGTCCCGGAGTTGGTGATGTTAGAATACCCCGAATTTAATTTTATGGCAGAGGATGTGGCAGTAAATGAGCCCTGGTTATTGATCTGGTTCCCGCTGTTGTTCCCGGTTAAAGTATAAGTTGAACCGTTATCGTTAAATACGCCGCCGGCATAATTTGTGACATTACTGGTGCTCCCTGATAAAGTAAAAACAGATGTCGAACTGGCGGTAAAAGTCCCGTAGTTCTGAATTCCGGCGCCGGTGCCGCTTAAGGTAAAAGTACAATGCGGAGCGGTAAATGTACCGCCGCTATAATTAGTTATGGTAGTTGGATTTACTGATAAAGTAAAACTGCCCGCTGTAACAATATTAAAGGCGCCGTAATTATTGATTGCGCTGTTGCCGTTGTTAAGCTGATAAGTACAGGACGTTGCTGTAATTGTCCCGGTGCTGTAATTATACAATTGAGCGGCAGAACCAAAAGTTATGGTTGAAGAGGTTAAGTTCAGTTGCCCGTAATTAAATATTCCGCTTCCTGCATTAGCGGGCAAAGCGATTGCCGCACCGCTGTTAAACGTTACGTTAGTTGTATGGTCGGCAGTTGATCCGCAATGCAGATAATCTCCGTTACCACTAAAAGAAATCGATTTTATTGTTACGGCCCCGGAGCCGAGAAACGTGAGATTTGCAGCATTGGAGCCCAAAGTTATCCCGCCTGTTGTACCTGTAACCGTTAAAGTGTAACCGTTTGTATTGATAGTTGTTACCCCATTGGTTGCGCCGTTAACAGTTATAGTTGTAAGGGCAATATTAGCAGTTAACCTGACCGTATCGAGGCCCCCGGTATTGGGGAAAATTGCAACATCGGCGGAATTATGCCCCGGATAGTACGACCCAACACTCCAGTTACCCGCGTTTGACCAATCATCATTTGTTGCGCCGGTCCAGGTATAAGAAGTTGCCCCGGCATTTTTACTGCTAAGCATTAAGGCTAATGCTAAAATCCAAAATAGTAACTTTGATTTCATAATATTAAGAGTTTAAGGTTCCAACCATACTTTACACAAACCTTACGGTTGATGTAAATCAGTTCGCCCTTATCATCTTAATTTTATCAAACTTCTAAGTATCAAATTTTCCAATGCCAATTGAAAATAATTTGAAACTTTTAAACAGATGAGCCGTTGTCAAATACAACTTTTTTTTAATAACCGATACTTGAATGGTTAATGTTATCAGCATCTGATTTATGAAATCGCTACTCAACACGCTCCTTTTTTATATTAATTAAACGTAATATTAATGAATAAGTTTCTTTAAAATATGATTATTATCATATATGATAATAATCACATTTTAAAGAAACTAAAAACTTGCATTATCAAACTAAACCACTGGTTAACGATCAGATAATTTGTTTTTTATAGCGGCAAAAGCTAAAAAAGCGGTTTAAATGAGTCTGATAATGCAAATCTGATTATAGCAACAGCACCACGACCAGGACCATCGCTCTTTATCTCCAATGAGCCGTTATGGCTTTCGATGATTGCCCTGCAATTGTATAATCCGAGCCCGGTGCCATTTGCTTTAGTGGTAAACCCTCTCACAAAAATCATTTCCCCGGTTTCGGCATCAAATCCATGCCCGTTATCAGCAACAGTTAATTCAATCACTTCGCCAATAGTTTGCATTTCAATAGTAATCTTCTTTTCAGCAGCATGAAGATCAATGGCCTCGATACTGTTTTTTAATATATTTAACAGCACCTGAACAAGCCTGGTATGGTCCCCCTTAATCGTATAATCCCCGGGTTTTATATTTGCTTTAAACCGGATGCCTTTTTTATCGAGTGAGGCAAAAAGCATAGACCTGCAATCATCAATAATTTTGACCAGATTAACCGGTACCCGCTGACGTTTGCCCGAACGCCCGCTTACCAGTTGCCGTTGAATATTAAGTATCTCCTGAATATGCGTAATAATATTCAGCAGCTCTTTAACCGACCCGCGTATTTCCCCTTCGTTATCCGTCTGCGTTTTTATAATGCCTGCTATTATCTCAACCAACGCCTGAGCTTTAGTGGCCCCAATGACGCCCGCTATTGCCACTTGCTGGCTCATTAAAAAGGTCGCCAGATTTTTTACACTTTCAAGGTTAGTTTGATCTAACGCCCGGTTTATTCGATTTATATGCGACCCCAATCCTACAATGGCATTGCCAATATCATGCAACACCTCTGACGCCATTTCAAATTTTCCCTGCGCAACGGCCCTTTCCACTTCCTGTTCCTTTTGTTGTTTCAAAAGTTTGTTAAGCGCTTTTAAATCTTCAGCTTGTTTGCCAAGCTCCTGCGATTGCTGATACAGGTCCTTATTTAACTTTTTTAATTCTTCGTCCGACTGCTTTCGGGCTGTAATATCGTGCCCGATGCCCAGCAGGCGGATGATCCGGCCATATTCATCCCGGACCGGTATTTTAGTGGTCAGCAACCAACGCGTTTTTCCGGCACTGTCCAAAAAATATTCCTCCTGGTTTATAACCGGAACGCCCGACTTCAATATCCTTATATCATCATTATACCCACGCCGGCCAATATCGTTGTTAAATAAATCCAGGTCGGTTTTACCTATAACCCCGGCTTCCGAAGAAACGCCGGTGTATTCTACGTCGGCCCGGTTGGCAATAACTTTCCGCCCATCAATATCTTTTACGTATATAACATCAGGCAAGGTATCAATTAAGGTTCTCAGCAGGACGCGTTCCCGCAGGATAGCTTCTTCGGCATTTTTGTGCCTGGTAATATCTGCATGGGTACCAATTAAAACGGGGTGCAGGCTATCGTACGTACCCTGAAACAATCTCCCCCTTGACCATATCCAAACCCAGCTGCCGTCAATATGTTTCATCCGGAAATAACTCTCATAAATTCCTTCAGGTTTTTTTACATAGGCAGCAAAACGGGAAGTTGCGTTTGACAGGTCGTCGGGATGCAGCAAATCTATCCAGGCAGCTTTTAAATTAGCATGGCCGGACATATCGTAATCCTTTATATCCCGGCCCAGCATTGAAAAATACAGATCATTGCACCACAGAAAATCCGTTTCAGAAAAATATTCCCATGCACCAATATCTGATGCACTGATAAACGCCTTATACTTTTCTAACTCTTCAGCGGGTGCGACCGGCCTTTTTTCTTTACGTCCGGCGTTTTGGCTATGAATATTTTCCATTTCTCCTGTGATAAAGGTATTTACAGCTATTTGTTTTTTCAGTCGGGGTCAAATCATGCAATTTGAATACATGCGTTTAAAAGTGCAGCTTTAACTATAACAATGGAAGGTTTATGGTAAAAACAGCGCCGTTATTATTGGCAACAGCGATCCTTCCGCCGTGCATGTTTATAAATTGTTTTACGATAGCAAGCCCTAAACCAGTTCCATTTTTTTTATGTTTCGTAATAAAAGGTTCAAAAAGGGTCTCGCTTATTTCCATAGGGATACCGGGGCCATTATCAGCAACAACAATAATCACCTCATTATCTTCAACTTGTGCAGAAATATGGATGGCGCCATTTCTTGCCGGTGCATCAGACAGAACGTCGATGGAATTATTCACAAGGTTGATCAATACCCTTTTCAATTTACTCTCGTCACCGGGTACAAACAGGTCTTCAGGGATATTTTTGGTAATGCTTATTGGCCTTAAATCCTTCCTGCTGTCTGCTTGCTTAATAGCCTCATCTACTATTTTATTAATGTTTACGGGCGCTTTTTTTATTGAGTTCTCTTTAATAAAATCCAGGAAATCATCAAATATCCGGGAAGCATTTTCTACGGATTGATCAATTAAGTCAACCAGGCCACCCGTTTCGCCTTCCTCGTGCATTAAACCGGCTATTTGCTTAATATTGTTAATCGGCGACCGAAGATCATGTATTACCATACCTATAACTTGCCCAACCGCTGAAAGCTTTTCCTTTTGCAATAATTTTTCATTCAATTCGGCATTTCTGATGGCCTGTGCAGCATTTTTAATAAACAGCTTCAACAAGTACATTTTTTCTGTTTGCAGTTTTTCCTGTTTTTTTAATATGGCAAAAACCGAATAGTTTTCCATCCGGGCCAACACCAGGTCATCTATCTGTATCACTTCATCCTTTTCAATTTTAATATTTTTTATTCGTGTTATTAATTCGTCAAGATTGATCTTTTCTTCAAATGCCCCGATAGAAAGCACTTTTTCGTAAGCAAAATTATCGTGCAGTTTTCCGATAAGCGCCATATCTGTTTTCAAAGATCCGGCAACCTGTTCGAGTATGTTTTTTAATAGCGGGGTAAGCTGGTTCTGATTTAAACCTATGGAAGAAATTGATTCGATCAGCTTTTCAAGGTTGCGCAATTTATCATAATCGCTTACAGCCTTTGTAGCGAGTTGAATAATTTCTTCGGGGGCATAAGGTTTACAATGGTATCCAACATTTTGCCCTGCCTGGCCCACAATTTCCTCAATGGAGTAATCACTGTATGCTGTTATAAAAATTATTTCTGCCCTTGAATCAAATTTCCTTATCTCTAAGGCCGTTTCCAGTCCGCTTAAACCCGGCATTCGCATATCTAAAAATATAACGGCATAAGGGTGCCCCTGTTCTAAAGCTTTCCGCACCATCTGCACACCTTCCATACCATTTGATGCTTTATCGACCGTAAACACCGGAATGCCGGGGTTGCGCGGCATAAGTAACGTTGCGGGAGCATCGAAAAGAACATTGACCGCGTTTTTTAAACTTTCGTGGGCTTCGGAAGTTGCCTTTGGAACAAGAATATCTTCCATATTGTCCCGTACCATTTCTTCATCATCGATCACAAGGACAGAGGTGTTTAGTTCATTCATAGTAAATACGCAACAATAAAATAAAAACAAAAAATGAATAATTAAATTATATGGGTTTAGGTGTACCCATTCGAACTCTTAAACTTAAATTTACACTAAGCTATAAAAAAAAACAACTTGACTGTAAAGTGTTTTCAGCTTTTCAATCAAGTTGTTCCGACAGTGCTTAATGGCCTTTCTTAATGTATTTTTTATATAAATACTCCAGATAACCTACGCTAATGTAATCAGGGAATTTCCAGTTCGGGAAATACGTTCTTTTCAGGTACTTCAGAAAACTAAAAAACAAAACGCCGATAAACAGTACAGCGGCCAATATCAATAAAATTTCGCCAAATACTATTAAGACGTTCATTTAGTGATTCGCTAATTGATTAAATATTGCGCTAAAGTTAAAGATAATATGTTAAATAATATGCTTGTTTTATAAAATATAATTTTAATGAATATCAATAGCGGCTAATTACGCCGGCAGTAATAAAGGAATATCTCAAAATCATAAACCTCTGATAATGTACAACACAAATTAGCGCATGAACAGCGTGGAGCTAAATATTTATTTTTAATAAAATCTAAATCTATTATTGTTTGTTGCCTCCGCAGATAATTTTTTCTGTCAGCTATAATAAATCGCATTTTCCTTTTACGAAATATTTTAAATTATTAAAATGATTGTTTTCGAGAAGTTAATATAAATCACTATAAGTCAGGTGTGTATCTATTAGCTAAAGATGGCTGCGAAAAAAACAAAGAAATTCATAACTCAATTACGCGCCGCTCAACAACCTACAGTTTTACAAACGTATTTTTTCCGACCTCCGTTTTGGTTCTGTTATTTATTACCCGGATGATATAGGTACCGGGGGGCAAACTGCCAACATTATTTTGCCAGGTTGGCAACGATGTTGTAGCTGTCATTACTGTAGTGCCGGTTATATTTATGATTTTGATATCAAAGGATTGGGAAGTACTGCTTTGATTCAAGCCCCGGGTCATTGCGGCTGCCTGCAAACCAGGCTGGCCCGAAACTGAAGTGCCGTTGTTTTGATGGATAACTAAATTAATCATGCTGCTTGCCGGGTTAGGGTAAACACTGATATTACCGGCAATTGCACTATTCCCGTTTCCGTAAACAAGCGTTACAGCATTTGAGTAGGTAATGGCACCATTCAGATCCTGAATTTTTAAACGGTACTGATCTGCACCTATAGGCGGATTTTTATCTAAAAAACTGTAAGTGCCAATGGCGCCCGAAATAAAACCACCCAAAACATCAAAAGTTGCGCCACCATCGCTGCTTCTTTCTACGGTAAAATTGGTGTAATTCTGTTCATTCTCAGTTACCCAACCTATCTGGGCTCCATCGTCAGCTTTGTTTGCAGTGAAATTTAACAAATGCAGGCCTGAAGCCGCGTTTTGCCTGATAACCAACTGAAAACGCTTTCTCCCGTAGCTATTGGTATCAGCTGATATATCAAACGTATAGCTCGTATTATGCCGCATATCCAATGAATCACCAATAAAACGATCCATTAGCCAAACCTCATATAGCTGCGGAATGCCTTCCAGTTCGGTCATATTTAACTTATAGGCGCCGTAAGTATTGGCCGTTGCAAAAAGGGATATTGTAAATTGTTTCGACCCGTGCAAGGGCATTTTGTTAATTGCCAGCATTATACCGTCACTTGAAAAACTTGCCAGTTTTACCCGCCCCTTCCCTGTTTTATACGGGGCGTCTTCATTATAAACAAACTGCGCTGATGCGGCTGAATTAAAACCGATATAGGCATCATCTGTGTTGATTGAATCCATGGCCATTTGTAAACGCAGATGCGGACCGGCAGCAGTACTATTTAAACCGGACATATCGTCCCTGGTTGCCATAAAAAGGGTAAGACCGCTGTTTTGGGTTGCAGTTTTAGCCGATTCGTTGAAAATAAGCTGCGGACTGCTGTTGTTTGCAGCCATTACAAAAAAGCCTTGCCCGCTTACTATGGTTCTGGTGCCGTTGTTGGTATGTGCCCCCCCAACCTGGTAGGTATCATAATTATTTGTTGTGGGGTCAAGTTCATAAATGCTATTGCTCACATTGTTGGCGTAAATGCCGGTAGTAGTTGAACCTGTATTATACTGCTCCCAGTCAATAGAACTGGCATAAGGATTGCCTACCAAATTAAAGCCCCTAACGGTATAGTTAGTACCTGTACCAGAGCCGGTATAGCCCAAATTTGCAGAAGCCGGGGTGTACCAGTCATGAACCGTTACTTGTCCCTGGTTCAGCGTGCCGGATGTGGTTGTAGTTACTGTTACCGGAACATAGCCTGGTGTTGTTTCCGTTGTAACACTTGCCGATGCTCTGTTTCCCCTGAAAAAGAACATCACACCATTGCCGGCAGGGATATTAAAAGTTCCCGATGTGCCTGCCCCGGTAACAGAATAATTATAGGCGGGGCTATTGTTGATGGCGCTTATACCCTCAAAATTTCCGCTGATGAAGGTAGCGTTTGACGGTGTTTGATCTTCGCGGTATAAATAAAGTGTAGGGTTGCCCGTTTTGTCAAATCCACCACCCGAAGCTCCGGTCAGAAAGACTGATGACGTTAGGTAATTTATGCTAAAAACATTGTTTGAACTTACCGTTGCCGCATAAACAGGTGAAGAAATCAACCTGTAGCCGCGGTAACCGGTTCCCCCTGTTACATAACGTTCAACTGAAACATTGCCGGTAATGGCGCTGCCACCGGGTATTGCTGCAACGTTTGCTGATTGTGTTGCACTGCTTTTTAATGTTAATGCCGCAGGCGATGCAGCTACAGCCAGGTTACCCTTGGTTATTGTAAGTAAATTATAAATATCAACGGGCCCGCCGCTGATGGTAACTGTTCCGGCGGCCGAGTTATTGACCGTCATACTGCCGAGCTGTGCCGTGTTTGAGGTATTGCTGCCTGTATAACTTTGCGCGGCAAAAGCCCCGTTCCAGGTAATACCGGACGAATTATTATTACCATAAAGTATCCCCGTACCACCTGTGCCGGCGTTGTTAATTATATTGCAGCCAACACTAAGTGTATAGCCGTTTAAGCTAAACGAGGCTCCGCTGGCAATAGTCAGGCCATATATGGTTTCATTGCTGGTAAGTGATGGGTAAAAGCTCAAACTGGCGGGTATCACTAAATTACTGGTACTGGTAAAAGGCGGTAACTGGTCCCAGTTGCCTGCGGTAGTGGGGTTGGTTGTACCCGCAGCGCCCGACCATGTATAAGTTATCGCATTTGAAGGAGCGGTAACATTTATTGTTGAGGTACACCCACTTGAGCTGGTAACTACGAGTGTATAAGTGCCCGCTACCGCATTTGTAACGGTTGGGTTTTGCGAGGCTGAGGAAAAACTGCCAGGGCCGCTCCACGCGTAGGTTGCACCTGCAATTGTATTAGCCGTTAACGAAAAGGAATTGCCTGCACAAAACGACCCGCCGCCCGCGCCATATAAAACATAAACCTGCGCAGCAGTCAATGCGGTATTATAAATGGCTACATCATCCAGTGATCCATTGAAATAATAATCGGTAGGTGCATTTGTCCACGTGAACAGATTATCATAGCCCACGCGCCAGTAGCCGGCGTACGATTGCGAACCGGTCATGGTGGCATCGGTAGCCTGTAGCGCACCATCTACATACAGGATGGCCCCGTTGGTGGTCGACTCGGTGGCAACAACATGATGCCAGTTGCCGTCGGCGTATGTCGTTGTGGTATTTATAGTTTTGATCGCACCGGGGTAGAGGCCAAAATAAAGTTGCCCGCTATTGGTCATATAAATATGACGATCATAAGAACCGCTTGCCCCGGTTTGTGATGAACCAAAACCTACCAGTTTGCCGCCTGCCGAACTGGTTTTAAACCATACACTGATAGAAAAGTTTTGCGGGCCGGGCGATGCAACTAAAGTAGCCGTGGAAACATATTGGGTGGAACCGTTAAAGCTGTAAGCACTGCTGCCGTTCCCGTAGCGGTCGGTAATTAGCGTTGGGGCATTCTGTAGTGTGCCGTTATTGCTGTTACCCGAAACATCATTGGCATTGCCTGAGAATGGATAGGATAAGTATAAGCTGCCTGTGGGACTCGTCGGCGCCGTGGATAGAATAGGCGCAGTATTTACGGTTGCAACCACAGCTGTCCGCGGGGTGCTTGTTGCTCCGTTTTGTGTGTAATCTACGTAATAAGTGGTGGTAGCTGTAATGGATGCCGTGGTAAAGGAAGTGCCTGTCCCTACAGACGAACCGCCTGACAGTGCTGCATACCAGGTATATGTGCCTCCTGATGGCACACTTCCCGAAGCGGTAAGCGTAGCAGTGCCCGAACCGCATACCGAGCCACCTGTACCGGTGGGCACTGTTGGGTTACATGTAATAGTAACGGTAGTACTGCCGGTGCCGCTTGCATTGTAGGCAGTAATAGTATAAACAGTCGTTGTTTTTGTTGCCGTTGGCGTACCGCTGATATTACCTGTAGTGCTGTCAAAGGATAAACCAGCCGGTAACGCTGCGCCCAAAAAATAGCCGCCGGTTGGTTTATATTCACTCATTTGGTTGCTCCAATAGCTCGATTCAAACATATCACCTTTGCTGTCAATTGCAATCCCCTCGGGATCAGTAACAGTTCTGCTGGTGAGCAAAGTGCCGCTTTGATTATAAACTTTGACAATATTGGTAGTTGCATTATCGCCTATATAAATATTCCCGGCGCCGTCAATCGCAATGGCTTGCAGAGAGGTAAAACCGCTAAGAAAAGTAGATTGAAATGTTCCGGCTGAGTTATATTTTGTTATATCCGACGCGCCGTTATTTGCCACATAAATATTACCCGATGCGTCCACGGCTACACCCAGAGGGCCGTTTAAATTAGCCGTAGGCAGTGAAAGTAAAAGCGTACCGCTCGTACTGTATTTTTTTACCGTAGTGGCACCCTGATCCCCGATATAGATATTGTCCGACGCATCAATGGTAATTCCCAAAGCATAATTCAGGCCGCTGAGTATAGTAGATTGGTAAACGCCGCTTGAATTGTACTTGTAAACGCTGCCGGTTCCGGCCGTTGCCCCGAGGTTCAATACATAAGCATTGCCGGATGAATCAAAAACCAGGCCTTTCGGAAAAGACATTGTTGCGCCCGTACCAAAAGTACTGACATAAGTACCGCTTGAATTATATTTACTGATAGTATTATTGCCACTATTGGCTACATAAACATTTCCGGAAGCGTCAATAGCCACACCCCGGGGGTTGCTTAAAGTAGCCCCGGTAAGCGATGTACCCGCACCAAAACCAATTGCTGCAACTGCGCCACCGCTATTGCCCGGTGTTAATGTGGTAATAGCTGTATTAACCGTATAGACGTTTGTAGAGGGTGTATAAGTAATAACGGGAACACCTGCAAAGTTTTTACTATTAAGCAATATTAAGCCCACCGTAATAAAAAAACAATGAAGTAAACGATTTCCCATAGCCTGTTACTTTAAAAGACTAGTCACCATTTAACTTAAACGAATTAACAAATCAAAATGTTTAGTAATTATTAAAAAGTTTATCAAAAAGAAATTCCGTATTAAACAGACTCTATTGAATAAAATAGAGTTGATTATTATATTCTGATTCCAACATCATATATGTATCGCCCTGTTCTCTGTTGCTGCCAGGCAGGCTTCGCGCATGGCTTCGGTATAGGTTGGGTGGGCATGGCTCATCCTGGCTATGTCTTCGGCCGATGCACGGTATTCCATAGCAACTACTGCCTCGGCGATCATGTCGGCGGCACGGGGGCCAATTATATGCACGCCTAATATTTCATCCGTTGCGGCATCGGCCAATACTTTTACAAAGCCGTCAAGGTCGCCACTGGCACGGGCGCGTCCGCTGGCTTTGAACGGGAAGGAGCCTGTTTTGTATTTTATGCCTTTTTCTTTTAATTGTTCTTCGGTTTGTCCCACAGCGGCAACTTCCGGCCAGGTATAAACTACACCGGGAATCAGGTTATAATCAATATGGGGTTTTTGGCCTGCAATAATTTCCGCAACCAATGTACCTTCGTCTTCGGCCTTATGGGCCAGCATGGCGCCCCTTATCACATCGCCAATAGCATAAACACCTTTCACGCCGGTTTCCAAATGGTCGTCAACTGTGATCTTCCGTCCGCGTTCTTCAACGGTGATGCCAATTTTATCCAGGCCCAGGCCATCGGTATAGGCAACACGGCCTACGGCAACCAGGCAGTAATCGCCTTTCAACTCTTTCTTTTCGCCTTTAGGGTCGTCAAAGGTTACGGTTACCTCCTTGCCTTTTACGGCAGCGCCGGTAACTTTATGACCCAGGTAAAATTCGATCCCTATTTTTTGCAGCACTTTCTGCAGTTCTTTTCCCAGGCCCTTGTCCATGATTGGGATAATGGAATCCATAAACTCAATCACCGAAACTTTTGAACCCAAACGCGCATAAACCGAACCCAGCTCCAAACCGATAACCCCACCGCCGATCAGCACCAGATGTTTTGGTATTTCGGTAAGATTCAAAGCTTCGGTAGAAGTGATAATGCGTTTTTTATCAACCTTTAAAAATGGCAAAGCCGAAGGCTTTGAACCAGTGGCTATAATAATATTTTTACCTGTGATCTCCTGATCTGTACCATCCGCCTTTTTGATATTGATGGTATTTTTATCCTTAAATGAACCAAGACCGTAATAGGTATCGATTTTGTTTTTTTTCATCAGATAGACGATGCCGCCCGTGTTGGCAGCAACAACTTCCTGCTTCCTTTTTATCATCTGGCCAAAATCAACCTTTAAATTATCAAGGTTAATACCATGTGTTTTAAATGCATGTGCGGCATTATGGTAGTGCTCCGATGAATCGAGCAATGCCTTGGAAGGGATGCAGCCCACATTAAGGCAGGTACCGCCTAATGTATTATATTTTTCAATGATAGCAGTTTTTAAACCCAACTGGGCACAACGTATAGCAGCAACATAGCCGCCAGGCCCCGAACCGATTACGATAACATCATATTGCATAAGCTTGTAAATTATAGATGCGCAATTTACGGAATATATGAAGGGTGGGAAATAGTTATTTGATTTATATGTGCGAATTAAAAGTCAAGAACCAAGAGCCAGGAATCAAGAAAAAAAGCAGGATGTTGTTCACCTGCCTGCCGGCAGGCAGGTTTACGGTAATGGGCTGAAATATTTGGTTAAAAAAAATAGTCGGCCGATTTATACTCATTTCAAGCTATCCTCCTGGTTCCTGACTCTTGACCCTCGGCTAATTCTTATTTTGAGGTGCTACTGTTGAAATCTATGTTCCATAGGAACATTTGGTTGGTAGTAGCAACAAATAGCATTTTTTTGCGTTCCGTAGGAACGCATGGTGCCAGGCGCTATTCCAATTCTTTAAAGATGTATTGTTCAGATCCTTGCTTTCCGTTTTTTGCATTTGCTTCAATAAAGATCAGGAGGAAACTGCATGCTGTTTATTTGAAGCATTTTATGTTTATTCTGCTAATTTCAATTTAGTCCAAACACGAATCGTTCCGATGGAACGAAAAAAAAGGGGGGGGGGCATTTTTTCTACCCACCAAATGTTCCTATGGAACAAAGCCACAAATAGGCGGCAGTAAAACAGTAGCACCTCAAAATAAGAATTAGCCTGACCCTCGTTGAAACAAGGTGCATCGCAACTATACTTTTTAGCTGATCGTTTGGTTTAATTATCTGCAAAATACAGGTAGTAATCCTCGCTTAGTTGTTTAAAGGAAAACTGGTGATAGCCCGTAAAACTTTTAATTATGACGGGTTCTATACCATTTGCCACGTATTCCCGGGGCATCAGTATAAAAAGCGGACCACTTTTAGCAGCAAACTTCAATTTTGAAAGATAACGGCGGCCCATGTTTTCCGAATCCAGCGTAATAACCCGGTTATTAATTATTTCCGCGGCGATGTCAGAACTCATCACTACAAAAACAGCATCGTTATGATGGTTGCCGTCAATCTTTACTATCTCATCCAAAACTTTTTTATCGTACAACTGCTGACTTATGCCGGAATTTCCCCTTGCGGCAGCTTTATTTGCTTTAATTTCACCTTTAAAATAACTATAGCTTTTAAAAAGAATGAACGCCCACAAAATAAAAAAAAGCAACCTCGTGATTTTTGTTTTAAGGACCAGGTAAACAAAGCCTGGTATAAACAGCAGTCCGATTATCCGAAAATGCCTTCCTTCGTATGAAATTGCTGTTTGCTTCAGGTACATATAACTGAAAAAAACTACACCAAAAACGTAGAAAACCAAAATTACCAGCACATACTTTTTATCGGGCGAAAACCGCGGAAGAAAAAACGCGAAGGCTAAACTGCAGCAAGCAAAAACGGCCATAATAAAAACAGCCGATTGATAGGCAATTTTGGCCCCATCCGGCTGATAGATCAATCCGTCCGTAAATTCGTCAATAGAAAAACCGGAGAGCATAGGTGATGCCAATGGAAAACCAAAGGTCTCAGGCCGGATCAAGGGTTGCCCGCCGGCTGCGGTTGGGTTCGGGCCTTTCGAAAGATAAAAAATGTAAATTATAACAAAAGCCCCAACTAATGGGATGGATAACCACATTCCGTTTCTCAACCAGACGCCGGTTCTCTTTTTAAAATCCGGCGAACGCAGAAGATTACGAGCGATTTTGGCTGGCAGAAGGTCAGTTTCATTGCGTGAAATATTGATCCAGAGGCAGGCAACACCCGCAATGTACATCCACAAAAAAGATGATTTTGAAAAAAAGCCAGCAAAAAAAACTAAAAAAACAAATACTAAAACCCTCCGGGTTATTTTCTCAAAACTGAAACATCCGTATAAAAACCAGCCCATAAAGGCAAAAAGCAGTACTTCGCCACCCAGGTAATAAACAAATGATATAAAGAAAAATAACTGGCTTGCAATAAATGTGGTGCTGATTGCCGCCACCCATGCCGTAAAGCCCAGTTTTTTAAATAACTTATAATAACCTGCCAGCCCGATTATATTACAGCAGCCAATAGTGAGGGCCACCGCATGGCCGGTGTCAATTTTTAGCAAAATTTTAAAAAGATAAGGAAAAAGGTACTGGCCCGGCGACCACCAGGATAAAAAGTGAACCTGGTCTTTTGCTATATTTAAAGGGTCGGGGCTTATTAATAAGTTAAAATGATGGCCTTGTTCCATGCTGTGCATCACCATAAATCCCCAGCATGGGTCCGGGTCCGCACCCGGCGGCACCATGAATGCCAATATACCCAATAACGCCACACCCGGAAAGGTAACTAAAAGCAAAACGCGATGGGCTTTTTGTTTTTGTAAGAATTGCAGCATTTTTATTAATTTTATACAACAAAACCTTTCATGTAATCTATATCCACCTCAAATATTCCGGCTTTTTAATGAAGAGGAGACGATGCTTAAACTGTGAAGGTTCTTCCATAAAACAACAAAAAATGCATAAAATATTCAATGGGATATATGTCCTATATTGCTGGATGAGAATTTTTTACAGGATTTTTATGCTGACGGCATGGTAAGTAATGGATGTTGACCAGCTCAAGGGAAATGTTAGCCTTGTGACAGATCTCGATTAACGAAAAAAGGCGTCAGGTTTTTGAATGATCATACCCCGCACCCTGCAGGCCTTGCTCATCATTCCCGCTCCAAATGGGGTTTATAATGACGTGTTTATAAGTTGCTGATTATCAATTAGAGGAATGACAAAAAAAGGGTGTCATGGTGAGGCACTCGAACCATGTGGGGTGGCCTGAACGGCTGGACATTGGCGCTAATGTATTGGCGTTTGGCCTTTGCGCACATGGTTCGAGTACCTCACCATGACAGCTTACGACAACGTCATTACTGTTTTTTCCAGGGTTGGCCCTGGTTGGGACTCATGATGACAATTGGAAACGCAATACTTTGCTTTATTTCGTCGTACTTCGGCGTCTCTTTATTTACGCAGTGGTACCTTCTTTCAGCTTCTCGGCGTTTTCAGCAAATTGCAGTGCTTCCATAATCTCCTGCAAATCGCCGTTCAATACGCCGGGCAGGTTGTAAATGGTTAAGCCGATACGGTGTTCTGTAAGGCGGCCCTGGGGATAATTATAGGTACGCACTTTGGCAGAGCGGTCGCCGGTAGAGACCATCGTTTTGCGTTTTTTGGAGGTTATTTCGAGGTGTTTTTGTAATTCCATCTCATATACCCTCGACCGCAACACCTGCAAAGCCTTGTCATAATTTTTTAACTGCGATTTCTGATCCTGGCATTGGGCCACTATTCCCGTCGGGATGTGGGTTAACCTTACTGCGGAGTAGGTGGTGTTAACCGACTGCCCGCCCGGTCCCGATGCGCAAAATAAATCTTTGCGGATATCGCTTACCTGCAGGTCGATGTCGAATTCATCAACTTCGGGCAATACCACAACGGTAGCTGCGGAAGTATGCACACGACCCTGTGTTTCAGTATCAGGCACACGCTGAACCCGGTGTACGCCCGATTCGTATTTTAATGTACCGTAAGCATCCTCGGCATTTACATTAAACACAATTTCCTTGTAGCCGCCAGATGTGCCTTCGGTATAATCAACCAGTTCGGTTTTCCAGCCGCGTTTTTCGCAATAGCGCATGTACATGCGGTAAAGGTCGCCGGCAAACAGGGCGGCCTCATCGCCACCGGTGCCGCCACGTATCTCAATAATCGCATTTTTTGAATCTTCCGGATCTTTCGGTATCAGCATTACGCGGATAGCTTCTTCCATTTCATCCTGCTTAACCAGCAATTCGTCCAGTTCGGCCTTGGCCATTTCACGGAATTCTTCGTCTTTTTCGGTAGCTAAAATCTCTTTGTTGCTGTCAATATTGCTCATAATGTTGCGGTAGATGTTATACTCATCCACAACTTTGGCAAGGTCTTTATATTCTTTATTTAACTGAGCAAAACGTTTCATATCAGCCATGGCGTCGGGGCTGCTCAATTCGGTTTCAACATTTTTCCAGCGCTGGAATATCGCTTCTAATTTCTCTAACATATTATTTCTTGAAAATTAATGTATAGCTGGTATTCTGTAAAAATTAAAGCTTTGGCTAAAAGTAAATTCCGGCTACGCAAAAAATCGCACAAAAATACGCATTTTAAGGCAATATTAATTCATCGGGGTGTAAAGAGATGTTTCCCGAAGATTTTGCGGGTTATAAAGCAAAACGCCAAAGAATTTAATCTCCGGCGTTTTTATGACGATCAGCACCTTAATTGATTATACCTGGCATGCTGCATTTCAGGCCTTGTCCAATCGCAATTAATCCTGCAAATTAAAGGCCTGTTTTACCTCGTTATAATTATTAAGGTTAATATGTAATCTGGCTGCAGCCACTAAGCCCCCGCCAGGAATAATAACGTACCTGAACTGGTGCGCATTGGAAATGCTGCCGTAGGCATTCAAACTGGACACTAAATCAATTTCAATATTGCCAAGCGTAACATTGGCCGACCATGTATCGATATTGGCCGAGCTGCCACTCATGTAAGTGATAACTATTGGTAACGTGCTCATCTGGTCTGTTGGCCATATTACAGGATTGTAGCCATTCAGCTTACCATACACAATAACAGCGCCATGATCTAAAATCGACTGTGTGATTTTAGTTGCCGCTATATTGGCGTCGAAATGAAAAGACCCGAAAACAGTAGTTTTGGCATACGTTGCCGGAGTAACCCAGGCAGAATACATAACATTGGCAGTACCTGTTGCGCCGGTAGCCCCTGTTGGGCCAATTGCACCGGTAGGGCCGATTGGGCCAATCGCACCGATTGCACCGTTTGTACCGTTTGTGCCGTTTGTGCCAGCGGGGCCGGCTGGACCTGTTGGGCCCTGAGGCCCGGGGGCGCCATTTTTACCGCATGATGCTGCAAACAGCATTACAACCGTTGATAGCAGCATTAAATAATTGACTTTTTTCATGTTTTTAATGGTTTAAAATGTTTGATAATAATTTTTTTGATAAGTAGAATT
>JBIOHE010000043.1:0-19228 GCA_044448725.1 Sphingobacteriales bacterium
GCATTATCTTTTATATAATATTTAGAAAGAAGTTTGGCTATTTGCGCGGCGGATATCGGTTCAAGTTTGATGGAAAGGTTGAGCAATATCTCCAATTCCGGTATTAGTGCGTTTTGATCAGCCGTCGCCTCACAGTAGAGTTCAAATTGTCTGTCCGACCGATGTTTTGGCAAAACCCTGTAATGCCATGCCTGGTCTTTGGTAAGCCAGTGTATGTTTTCAGTTAACAGGATTATATCTTCAGTCAAATTCATTTTGTGATAAGATAAAGCAACCAGCTGTCATTTGTCAGGTCAAAATATTTAAACCACCAGTCGCCGGCTAAAAATACGGTAAAAATCAGTGATTGAAAACCAGCAAGCGGAATATGCTTGTTTTTTTCTTTTGAAAGTAACTGCCAAAATAACCAGATTAATAACGAAACTATTAAGCTGCTGATATAAAACAATAAAAAATTAAGCGCCGACAGATAAAAAGCAAGGCTCAGCAGCAGTAAAATATCGCCCCAGCCTAAAAGGCCTTCAGTAATATTTACCCAATGTTTGTTTTTTATAGAAAAATAAACTAATACAACTAAAAACTGGATTATAAGGAACGCGCTGTTTATCAAAACAGCTTGCCAGACGTCTGTAAATAAATGATGTTGTACTATATGCAACAGGATAAACACCCCCGCCAAAATTGGAAATAACACCCAATAAACCGATCTCCTCCTGATGTCCTGAATAAAAATCAGCAGCAAAACACCAATTATAACGATTTCAGAAAACAGCACCTTATTAGTGGGTTATTTCTTTTAGGTTTTTATCCTGATCTATCTCCCACACGTTGAAAGTGCCGTTACCGTTAAAATCCACAACAGCGGTAGCCCTCGCCGTAAAAGCGGTAGTGGTTGCGCTCACAATTTCGATCCTGTAGTTCGCCCTGCCGTCTTTGCTGTCCGTAACCAGCTTATCCTGTAGAAATCCTATTTCGTTCAGATCTTTTGAATATTTGGAATGTTCATAAAAATAGCTCTGTTCCAAAGTCTGCACATGCGTTAACTGTGTTTTTGCTTCCAGGCTTTTGGCTTTTGTGATCAACGGAAGCAAATTGGGTAAAGCCAGTAATATTAAAATACCAATGATCACAAGTACCACCAGGATTTCGGTAAGGGTATAAGCTTTAAGGCGTTTTTGTAACAAGACTGAATAGGGTTTCATATTTTAAAATCGCCCTAAGCTAATTACTTTTAAAATCATTTCAAATTTATTATTTGTAAACCCTTAAATTTCTGCTTAAAAATTGATAAGTTGAATAATATTGATTATCTTTGAGTATAGCATTTGCAGCTATACCAGGGTACATTAAAAGTGGTGAGTGATTCGGTGAGTACAGAATTAAAACCCGCATAAGATACTGATAGTCAAGCCAGTTTTAGGGCAATACAAACCCCCACCGGCTCCGCAATCTCCGTAAGCAAATTAACCGCCTGGTTAATGCTATTTACCCCTTCAATACTCAGCCTCAGCGTGTTTTTCACCTCTTTTAAATTGCACCTGCGCGGGTTGGCCTGCACAAAGGAGAGTATCTGCCGGAAGGCTTCCGTTTCAAAATAGGGCGACTGCTGGTTTGTGATAAAATAGCCGCGCAGTACATTCTTTTTTAGCGAGATCTTTTCAAAACCAATCGCTTTTCCAAGCCATTGCAGGCGCATGGTATTTAACAGGTCGTTTACCTGCGGCGGAATGGGGCCGAAACGGTCATGCAGTTGCTGCTGGAAGGCCTTTAGTTCAACTTCGTTTTCCAGTTTGGATAGTTCCGTGTATAAATTATAACGCTCGGCAATATTGGTTACATATTCGTCGGGTATCAATATTTCAAGGTCCGTATCAATCTGCGTAAAAGCGATGAACGGACGCGGCTTATCATCCGGGAAAACGCCTTTAAATTCATCTTCTTTTAATTCCTGTATGGCTTCGTCCAGTATCTTATGGTACATTTCAAAACCTATTTCGGCAATAAAGCCGCTCTGCTCGGCGCCTAAAAGGTTGCCGCTGCCGCGGATGTCGAGGTCGCGCATGGCTACGTTAAAACCACTACCAAGGTCGCTGAATTCTTCAATGGCGCTCAATCGCTTGCGGGCTTCGCTGGTAAGTGTTGACAAAGGCGGACTAAGCAAATAGCAATACGCTTTTTTATTACTCCGGCCTACGCGGCCACGCATCTGGTGCAGGTCGCTCAGGCCAAACATGTGCGCGTAATTGATGATGATGGTATTCGCATTGGGAATATCCAAACCGGCTTCAATAATAGTGGTGGCTACCAGCACATCATATTCGCCGTTTACGAATTTCAGCATCACATCCTCCAGGGCATCGCCTTCAAGCTGACCGTGGGCTATGCCCACCCGCGCTTTTGGCACCAGGCGGTGGATCATCCCGCCCAACTGCGGCAGATCGGCCACCCGGTTATGGATAAAAAACACCTGACCGCCGCGGTCAATTTCGTGCTCTATGGCCTCCTTTATAAGGGTGTCGTTAAATACATGCAGTTCGGTAACAACAGGCTGCCGGTTTGGCGGCGGGGTTGATATGATGGAAAGGTCCCTGGCGCCCATCAGCGAAAAATGCAGGGTGCGGGGTATCGGCGTTGCCGTTAGGGTAAGCGTATCCACATTGGCGCGCATTTGTTTTAGCTTTTCCTTGGTTGATACGCCGAATTTTTGCTCCTCGTCAATAATCATCAGGCCCAGGTCCTTAAACTTTACATCCTTGCTCACCAGGCGGTGCGTGCCGATGATAATATCCACCTTGCCCTCTTTCAGTTTCTCTAAAGTTTCTTTGATCTGTCTGCTGGATTTAAAGCGGTTTACATAATCAATAGTACAGGGGAAATCTTTTAACCTGTCGGTAAATGTTTTATAATGCTGTGCGGCCAAAATGGTGGTCGGCACCAATATCGCTACCTGCTTGCTGTCGGCCACGGCCTTAAACGCTGCTCTTACAGCCACTTCTGTTTTGCCAAAACCCACATCCCCGCAAATGAGCCTGTCCATAGGGTGCGGCGATTCCATGTCCTTTTTAAAATCGGCGGTGGCTTTTTCCTGGTCGGGGGTATCTTCGTAAATAAATGAAGCTTCCAGCTCGGTTTGCAAATAGCTATCCGGAGAAAACGCGTTTCCCTGCTGCGCCTTACGCACGGCATAAAGCTTAATCAGGTCGCGGGCAATGTCTTTAACTTTTTTTTTTGTAGTTTTCTTCAGCTTTTCCCAGGTATCTGTGCCGAGTTTATTCATACGGGGCACAGTGCCCTCCTTGCCACTATATTTCGAGATACGGTTAAGCGAGTTGATGTTTACATACAGCAGGTCGTTATCCGCATAAACCAGGCGGATCATTTCCTGCATTTTACCGCTTACTTCCACCTTTTCGAGTCCGGCGTATTTACCGATGCCATGGTCGATATGTGTTACGTAATCGCCGGGTTTCAGGTCGCGCAGCTCTTTGAGGGTGATAGCCTGTGAGCGCTGGTAGCCTTTTTTAAGTTTATACTTATAATAACGGTCGAAAATCTGGTGATCGGTATAGCAGGCCAGCTTTTGTTCGCGGTCAACAAAACCCTCCCGTAAGGAAATGCTGATGGGGGTAAATTTTACGCTTTTGTCCAGGTCCTCCAAAATGGCATAAAGCCGTTCTACCTGGCGCGCCGAATCGGTAAGGATAAAGTTTTCGATATGGTCCGCCTCATTATTTTTAAAATTATGGATCAGCAGACTGAAGTCCTTATTAAAAGAGGGCTGCGGGCGCATATCAAAATTGACGGCATGATCTGGCTGGTAAAAAAACTGTTTGCCAAATTCAACCAAAGGGAAATCGTGCAATTGGTCGGCTATCAGCTTTTCATCGGTAAAACCAAATTTGGGGTCAATCCAGTCGGGGTTCTGGTTTTTGTCTTCAGGTGATAATGCCTTCCACAACTGGGTTGCCTTTTTAAAACCGCTCTGGATAATATCCAATGTAAACTGGACGTCTTTTATCCATACCTGTGTGCCTGCATCTACATATTCCAGCAGTGAAATATTACTTTCAGTCAAAAATCTCGACTGTACATTGGGTACAATGGTAATGCTTTTTACCTGTTCAACCGAAAGCTGGCTTTCTATCTCAAAGGTGCGGATAGATTCAATAAAGTCGCCAAAAAATTCAACCCGGTAAGGTAGTTCGTGCGAGAATGAAAATATATCAACTATGCCGCCGCGGATGGAGTATTGTCCCGGTTCGTAAACAAAATCAACCCGGTCAAAATCGTAATCGGCTAAAAACTCATTGATGAAATCAATCCCCAGTTTATTGCCGACGGAAATTTCAAGCGTATTTTTTTCGAGCGACGCCCGGTCGATCACCCTTTCTGCCATTGCTTCGGGATAGGTGACGATCAACTGGCCGAATTCGGAAGAATGGCTAAGCTCGTTCAGTACCTCGGCGCGCGCAAGTACATTGCTGCTGTCGGGCTGGGTAAATTCAAAGGGTTTGCGGTACGATGACGGAAAGAGTAATATCTCTTTTCCGGTTAAATTCTCGAGGTCGGCCTGAAAATAGCCTGCTTCTTCCCTGTCGGGCAGCACAAATATGATATGCTGATGCTGCAAAAAATACAATGCTACCGCCACGACCGAATCTGAAGACCCGACCAATCCACGTAACTGGACCCTTGGACTTTTAGCAGCGTTAAGCGCCTGCGCCAACGCTTTTATCCGGTCATCAGCTTTATAGCGTTCTAAAATATCACGGATGTTCAAACTGCTGCGAATATACGCAAAAAAGGGTTTTTAATTGGCTATGTAGTGCTCCTAAAATTGCTTCGGGGAAAGTTCGCCGGCTTTTTGGGGTCAGAGTTGCTGATCGTAATGAATTTGCGTTAATATTACCCGAATTTTGTACATTTATTTGTTAAATGAAACCAGATAATTTGATCAGCATTTTATTTAGAAAATACTTCGAACTGGTGTTTTGGATTGCCGCGCTTATCTCACTGGCGCTTACAGATCCGGCAAGCCAGGCGCATTTCAGTTTATGCCCGCTGAAATTATTGGGTATTACCTGGTGCCCCGGTTGCGGCCTTGGGCATGCCATTTCCTTTTTGTTTCATGGAGATTTAAAAAGCTCTTTTCACACGCATTGGCTGGGGATGCCGGCCCTGTTAATTATACTGTACCGGATTTATGTTTTGGTCAAACAACGTTTCTTTTCGCAATTGCAAATTAACAGGGTATAATTTTCACCGCTTAAATCACCACCTTCACCGTTATGTTTATTGTATTAGCCATTTTTTTGTTGTGGCAATTAAAATTCTGTAGTAGCTTTATTTCATAAAAAAACACAAGCTATGGATATGTATCAAGATCCTTTTATGGCGTTTCCGGGTATTACTTACGAGGAAATGGCCTTTTTGCAACAAGGAACCGCCGACCTTAGTGACAACCAGAAAAAATATTTTTACATGGTTTATTCCGGCAAAAGAAAATCGCCCCAGGATTTATTAATATTTACGTTAATAGGATTTTTTGGCGTCGCCGGCATACAGCGTTTTATTATAGGTGATGTACTTATGGGGCTTTTATACCTGTTTACGTTTGGTTTTTGTTATATCGGCACTATTGTTGACCTGATTAACCATAAATCACTTGCTAACGATTTTAACAGGAAAATGGCTTATGAAAGCTACCAGATAGCGAAGATGAACAGTTGATTACCATTTATGAAATTACTTTAAATTTTTAAAACAATGGATGATTACCAGCGCCTTTACATGGCATTTCCCGGAATTTCCGCTGATGAGGCTGACCTTTTGCAAAAGGCAACTGCCAATTTAAGCGAAATTCAAGAGCGCCATTTTTTTATGATGTATGAAGTTAAACGAAAAGACCCGCAAACTATATTGTTATTAACCGTAATCGGAACTTTAGGCGTTGCCGGTTTACAGCGTTTTGCGACAGGTGAAATAATTTTAGGATTTTTATACCTTTTTACATTTGGTTTCCTTTGGATCGGAACAATTTTAGATTTAATCAACTATAAAAATATCGCCTTTCAATATAACCGCAAAATGGCTTATGAAAGTTTCGAAATGGCGCAAATAAGCAATTAGAGGAGAGATTAAAACTAAAAGACGAAAAGGCTTTTAAACGATGGATAGCCAAACCGGCAAATATCTTATCATCATCGGCGGCGCTATTTTACTGATCGGCGTTGTCGTTTATTTTTTTGGCGGAAGTTTGAAATGGATCGGCCACCTGCCCGGAGATATCCGCATCGAAAAAGGAAATTTCAGGTTCTACTTTCCTGTAACCACGCTGATCCTGCTTAATCTGCTTATATTTTTACTTTTCAGGCTGTGGAAGTGGATTAATTAATTTTCGACACGAATTTTCACGAATTCAATCGAATTTTACGAATGGGAGAAATTCGAAATTGAATTCTTGTAAATTCGCAAAAATTGGTGTAATTCGTGTCTTTAACTTACGCTATAATTGTCCTGATGAAAAAAATAGTTGCTTCAATCCTGGTTATGTCGCTTTTCAGCGTAGCAAAAGCGCAAAATTATGTTGCCCCGACTGACACTGCGGTTTTGCAAAAGATCAGCCAATGGCAAAACCTGAAATTCGGTTTATTTATGCACTGGGGGCCCTATAGCGAATGGGGTGTGGTGGAAAGCTGGAGCCTTTGCCCCGAAGATGAAGGCTGGACACAGCGCAAAGGCCCTTATGGCGCCGACTATAATACCTATAAAAAAGCTTACGAAAACCTTCAAACCACCTTTAATCCAACCCATTTCGACCCGGAAAAATGGGTAAATGCCGCTAAAGATGCCGGGATGAAATATGTGGTTTTTACAACCAAGCACCACGATGGCTTTTGCATGTTCGATACCAAAGAAACCGATTATAAGGTTACAAGTCCTAATACGCCGTTTTCTACCAACGCAAAAAGCAATGTGGCTGATGAAATATTTAAAGCGTTCCGTAAGGAAAATTTTATGATAGGCGCTTATTTTTCAAAACCCGACTGGCATAGCCCTTATTACTGGTGGCCCTATTTTCCGCCAAAGGACAGGAACGTAAATTATAACCCGGCAAAATATCCCGAAAGGTGGCAGCAGTTTAAAGATTTTACCTATAACCAGCTACAGGAACTGATGACCGGTTACGGCAAAATTGATATTTTGTGGATGGACGGCGGCTGGGTGAGGCCATTGAATAAGGCCGACTCGATTACCGCCCAGCAAATGGGCAGTAAATACAACCAGGATATCGACATGCCCAAAATTGCCAAAATGGCCCGTGCAAAACAACCCGGTTTGATTATGGTTGACCGCAGTGTTACCGGCCCTTATGAAAACTATACCACACCTGAGCAGGAAGTGCCGGCAAGGCCTTTAAGTCACCCCTGGGAAACCTGTATGACCATGGGTAACTCCTGGAGCTATGTACCGGGCGATCAATATAAATCATCCCTGCAAATTGTGCAGTTGCTTATCAAAATTGTATCGCGCGGCGGCAATTTATTGATGAACATTGGCCCCGGCCCCGATGGCGACTGGGACCCCGAAGCCTATAAACGTCTGGCCGATATTGGCAAATGGATAAAGTTAAACGGAGAAGGAATCTATTCATCCAAAGCAGTGGCGCCTTATTCTTCCGACAATATATTCTTCACGAAATCCGCTGATGGCAATAATGAATATGCGTTTGTTTTGGCGAAGGATAATGAGGTTGCATTGCCGCCAATCCTCACAATAAAAGTGGGCAACGCTAAAAAGATAAAGCATGTTACCCTGCTTGGCGCGAACCAAAAACTTAAATGGAAACAGGATGGGGAAGTTGTTAATGTTGTAATTCCTAAAACACTTCAAAGCGCCAGTGGATTACAGTATGCAGCAGAGTTTAAAATAAATTATTGACACTAATTTTCACGAATTGAATCGAATTTCACGAATTTAGGATTGGGTATGAAAGACTTACGAAGTTTTTAAAACTTCGTAAGTCTGCCAGTATTTCTATAAATAATTCATTAATAGCACATTAAATCGAAGATTTTTCCATAGATCTTTCGTTTTTATGGCCTTATATCGCCCTTCTTTAAAATCTTCCTCACTACGTTTTATCTTTTCTACAAACGCTGGATTATAGGGTGATTTTCCTTCCTCAAAACGAATTTTTAAGGCTTTCATAAAAACTTTTAAGGCCGCTAATTTTTCTTTGTTTTCCGGATGTGCAATTACTGTTCCCATAGTTCAAATTTACAATTTTATACAAGAATTTGGATAATTATAAAAAAATGCAGTTCCTATAAAATTGAATTAGTGTAAATTCGATAAAATTCGTGTAATTCGTGCCTTATAAATTCGTGTAATTCGTGCCAATATGAAACTATCCCAACTCACAGCATACCTCGAAAGCCTGGCCCCGCTGGCTTACCAGGAAGATTACGACAATGCCGGTTTAATTGTAGGCCGGCCAGATCAGGAAGTGACCCAGGCGCTGATCTCGCTGGATTGCACCGAAGCCGTTGTTGATGAGGCTATTGCCACCGGCTGCCAGGTTATCATATCGCACCATCCCATCGTTTTCAGAGGATTAAAAAAGTTTAACGGCAAAACTTATGTGGAGCGGGTGGTTGAAAAGGCAATCCGCAACAACATTGCCCTGTATGCTATCCATACCAACCTCGACCATATCATGGCAGGGGTAAATGCAAAAATTTGCGAAACACTGGGCTTAAAAAACTGCCATATCCTGGCGCCGAAAAATAATTTATTAAAAAAGCTGGTTACGTTTGTTCCGCACAGTCATGCCGATGCGGTAAGGGATGCTTTATTTGAAGCCGGCGCCGGAAACATCGGCAATTACAGCGAGGTAAGCTTTAATGCCAATGGGACCGGAACTTTTAAAGGAAATGAACTGACCAATCCCTACATCGGTGAGCGCGGGAAACGTCACCGGGAAGAGGAGATCAGGATAGAAAGCATTTACCCGGCAAACCTCGAAAGCAAAATATTGATGGCGCTGGTGCTGGCCCACCCTTACGAAGAAGTGGCCTACGACCTGTACCAGCTAAGCAACCAAAACCAGCAGGTTGGAGCGGGGATGATCGGCGAGTTGGAGGCACCCATACCAGAAGAAGATTTTTTATATCATATTAAAGAAAAAATGCATGCGCCGGTGATCAGGCATACGGCATTAACGGGCAGGCCCATAAAAAAAGTGGCCGTTTGCGGGGGCGCCGGAGGTTTCCTGCTGAAGCAGGCGATAGCCGCCGGGGCCGACATTTTTATTACCGCAGATTACAAGTACCATGAGTTTTTTGATGCCGAAGGAAAGCTCGTAATTGCAGACATCGGACATTTTGAAAGTGAGCAATTTACACAGCAATTATTGTATGAAATAATTCGAAAAAAATTTACTAACTTTGCCGTCCGTTTAACAGAAGTAAATACAAACCCCGTCAAATATTTTATTTAATGGAACAAACCGTAGAACAAAAGCTTAAAGCTTTATACGAACTACAAACTATCCACACCAAAATTGACAAAATTCGCCAGGTTAGAGGTGAATTGCCTATGGAGGTTGCCGACCTTGAAGATGATGTTGCAGGTCTTGAAACCCGTATTCAAAAAATAAAGGCCGAGCTGGATGATTTGGAAGATGATATAGTTACCCGCAAAAACCTGATAAAGGATGCACAGGCTAATATCAAAAAATACGAAACTCAGCTTAATGAGGTTAAAAATAACCGCGAGTACGATGCTATTTCGAAAGAAATTGAGATACAGGGATTAGATATCCAGGTAAGCGAAAAAAAGATCAGGGAATTTGGTTTTGAAATAACCTCAAAAACCGCGATCTATGAAAAAGCTCTTGCCGACCTTGATGCACGTAAAAACGACCTTGATGCTAAAAAAGCTGAATTAGGTACCATCACCGCTGAAACTCAGAAAGAAGAAAACGAATTATCGGTACTTGCTGATAAAGCTACCAAAGGTATTGACGAGCGTTTATTGATTGCTTACAACCGTCTGCGCCAGAATGCAAAAAATGGCCTTGCAGTAGTAACCATTCAGCGCGATTCATGCTCAGGTTGTTTTAACCAGATCCCGCCACAACGTCAGTCGGACATACGCCAGCGCAAAAAAATCATTGTTTGCGAACATTGCGGCCGTATTTTGGTTGATGAGCAAATGGCAATGGAAACTGAAACAGTTTAGGCCCCCTGCCCCTGAAGGGGAGTTTTAACAGATATTATAAAGGCGCTCATTGGGCGCCTTTTTTGGTTTTACAGCGGCGTATTCATTAGGGGCGACCACAAGGGTCGCCCCTACGGTCTGAACGCTGTCCGAAGTCTCTGACTTCGGATGCACTATGTTTGTAGTCTGCGACTACAGTGCATACGATCCCAGACACCCCATCCAACTATTGATTACATTCCATACGGCTTAAATTTGTTGAAATGACAATTAGGCGGTCACCATTATTATTATTGGGGTATGTAGTCGCAGACTACATACATAGTAGTCCGAAGTTGAAAACTTCGGACAGCAGCGAGTATTTTAAAGGCGCTCATTGGGCGCTTTTCTTGTTTTAATATTTTGTATTGTTCACCTTCTCGATGATAATTATACGCTCCGTGGTTCCATCGAAGTAAACCGATGCCGAGGTATCGACGCCTTTGTTTATTATTTTGCCAATGGTAGTGGTGTCAACAGCATCAGGCAGCCCTTCCTTTATATTTCTATCGTAATACGTGCGCCCAACCGCTTTAGTAAACCCGTTTGTCGTGTCGGCGAAGTATTTAAATACCTTTTGCTGATAGGAATGATCATACTGTAGAATAAAAACACTGACTGAGCCGTTTTTATGCCAGTTAATGCCATTGACCTTAACATTTAAGCCGGGACAATATTCGCTTAATTTCTGACCACCGATGGCAAACAACTGGCAACCAGATAAAAAGAAGCAGACTAAAAGGCCAGCTGCAACTGCTGCTGATTTTTTTTGAAGATTGTTTAACGGTTTCATTTAAAATATCACTGGTTTATATTTTTTGATAGCTTAAGTTTGATTGAAGTTAATAATCGTTTTATGTTGTACAATAGATAATACCGCTATCCGGTTCTCTGACTTCGGATGCACTATGCTTGTAGTCTGCGACTACAGCCCAAAAAACAAACAATCTACATCAATAATCTGATCCAATCCTGCATAATTTGAGGCGCTCGAATAAATATAATCTTCCGCACGATAAACAAGGCCGGCATTTACCGGGTTTTGGTGAATGTAATCTATTTTCTGTTGCGTAAACGTCGGCGAATTTAATTCTATCGGGTGGTTGTCGTGCTCCCAAAGCTGGTAGGTTTCGTTACGGGAATGGAGGGAAGCATAGTATTTAAACTGATGCAGCATCCAGTCCCTCCGGCTTTCAACACCGCTGTTTTCAATAGCGTCCAGAATTCGCTTTGATGTAAATTTCTTGCAATCTCTTATAAAGGCGCTTATCGTAAAACCTTCATCTACAGAAACAATGAGGTGTACATGGTTCGACATAATCACAAATGCATGCAGGTGCAATCCTTTTTTCAGCTGACAATATTTAAAGGATTCTATTACTATATCCCGGTAGGATTGGCGGCTAAAAATGTCGATCCATCCAACTACAGTAAAAGTCAGGTAATAAACAGCTTGCTGGTCGTGAATGATATAGCCTTTGCGTGACATGAATTTATATATTAGGTGGTTTAAAGATAGGAAACAAGCGCTGTAATTGCAAACCAAAGAAATTCAGGCTGAAAAATTAAGTTTGCTTTGTGTTTACTGTAGTTGCAAACTACAGACATAGTGCATCCGAAGTCAGAGACTTCGGACAGCGGTCAGGTTGTGCTGGCTTTGTGGTTACTGTAGTCGCAGACTACAGGCATAGTGCATCCGAAGTCAGAGACTTCGGACAGCGTTCTCTGGTAGGGGCGGCCCTCGTGGCCGCCCCTAACGGAAGCCGTCGGCTGTTTAATTTAATGTCAGCGGATATTACTCAATCCCCCACCCCTATCACCCTAAACTCTGTCCTCCTGTTCAATTGATGTTCCTCCTCGGTACATTTTACATTGTCAGCACATCCGTTTACCAGGTGGGTTTCCCCGTAATACTTCGCAACGAGGCGGTCGGCTGAAATTCCTTTTTTACCCAGATAAGCCACAACAGATGCCGCCCGCCTTTGTGAAAGCGCCATGTTATACCGACCGGAAGCCCTGGAGTCGGTGTGGGATGATAGTTCAATTTTTAGCGCTGGATATTGCTTTAAAAGCGCTGCCAGCTTATCCAGTTCAAGAGCCGCATCAGGGCGGATATTTGATTTGTCGAGGTCGTAGTAAATGGGGCTTAAAACGATGTTGGGTTTTGTTTTTTCAGGCCGGGCAAGCGTCAGCGCCGGGGTATCTGTCCGTATAATGTGCTTATGCGGAACGGTATCCATCGGTTTGTAAGTAAAACTGTAAATATCATCGCTCCCATGCCCGCCTTCGCGGTTGGAGGAAAAATAACCGCTTTTACCATCCCGTGTTACCAGGTAAAAATCATCGCTGGTGCTGTTTATGGGATATTTCAGATTTTTCGGGGCAGTCCATTGGGCTTTTTCGCCTTTTGCAAGGTAAATATCATAGCCCCCCATACCCGGAAGGGCCTTTGAGGCGTAGTACAAAGCGCCATCCCCGCCGATGCTGGGGAAAGCTTCTTCTTCTTTGGTATTGATGGCTTTTCCGCAGTTTTCGGGTTTGCCCCAGTTGCCATCGGCACGTTTTTCACAGTACCATATATCGGTTTTGCCCTCGCCGCCCGGCATATCCGAGGTAAAATAAATTAAGCGCCCGTCCTTTGACAAGGCGGCATCGCCAAGGGAATATTCCTGCACATTATTATAAGGAAAACTTCCAAAAATCACCCAATGCCCATCTTTCTTGCATGCCATAAGCAGTTGTAAACGGCGGGTGTAAAGTCTTTGCCGGCTTTTTGTACCTGTTTTATCAAGACCTATTTTCTTTGGAGCCAGCTCTGTAGTAACAGTTATGTAGGCAGTATCTGCGGTATTGTTAAATGCAACCGGACCGGTATGGTAGTTGTCATTAAAAATACCGGCATCATCCGCCCCTGCTGATAATTCGTTTATAGTGGTGCCGACCGCCGTTGTTTCGAACAGTTTAAACCAATTATTGCCGGTGCGGTTATCTATATCCGGGTTATCCGTTTTGCGGTCCGATGTAAATACTATGGCATTTTTACCTTCATAATTCAGGCCCCAATCGGAAAATTCAGTATTAAAAGCTGCTTCATTTTTAACTTTATACACCGATTTTTCATTCATCCATTGAGCGGCTGAATCGCAATCGGAAAGCTTCTGTTTCAGCACATCGGCGTCATCGGTATAAAAAAGCCGGTATTGTTGTTTTGCAGGATCAAACTTTTGGTCGCGCAGCAAAACTTCGGCATAATAATAATGACTGATCTTACTTGCTTTGGGATCGGCGGTCGCCCTGGCATACCAGGTTTCGGCATCTTCGTAGCGGTTGATGTTACGATAGCAATCCGCAATGCGTTCCAAAACCTGCACACCTGTTTTATGCTTTACCAGTTTGAGATACAGGCTGAGGCTTTTAAAATATTCATACCGTTCAAAAAGCTTATCCGCCTGCTGTTTTACGGATAGCTGTTCCTGTGCACCGGCGTATTTAGCCAGTACCAATAGCCACAAACCGATAAATATTACTCTCTTCATCAACTTAAAAATATCGCGGACTTATAATTCGTGGTTTTTTACCCGGGAAACTTATGCTCAGCGAAAGCTCGTGCGTGCCGCTCTGGTAACTTGCCAATTTGCTAAGCGTAAAATCATAAGAATACCCGATCCTGAAATGGTCGTTAACATAAAACTGGACCATCGCGGTTATAGCGTCAGCTTCATTCAATCCGCTTTGCAAGTTAGTTTTATTCCAGGTAACAAATCCTGTTTGATACGATGCCCCAAGCCAAACCACTTTATTCAATACTAAATTGCCGGTCAGATCAAGGTTGGTTGGCCCTTTAAAATCTTCCTTGATCATAAAGGAAGGTTTAATGTCAATGTATTCGGAAAGCGGAAGCAGTGTTCCGGCGGTTAAATAAACAGTCCTGTCTTCCCGAATAACGGCCGCATTATTTGTCAAATTAATAAGCGAATTGGAAAGCATATTAAATACCGAAGCCCCCAAATAAAATTGCGGCGCATAATAATATACCCCGAAACGAAAATCGGGCGTAACCTTACTCACCGTCCCTGCCGGAATATTGCCATCGCCGGGATCTGTTGCGTTAAAGGCAGCGCCGTTAAGGCTGTATTGCGAAACGCCAAAGCCAATACCAAAACACAAGCGTTTGGTGTCCGATTCATCCAGGCGGAGGCGATAGGCGTAATTCGCATAAATAGAGGAAATACTTTCGGGCCCCAAACGGTCAACCGTAGCTATCAGGCCCAAACCGACATTGTTGTTGGCAGTGTTCACTACGCCGTCTATCGAAGCCGTTTCGGTTTGCGGGGCGCCGTTTATACCCGCCCATTGGATGCGGGTGCTTAAATTAAGGGTCGGATCTTCCTTATAGCCAGCATAAGCCGGATTTACCGCCAGTCCGTTAAATGCATACTGGCTGAACTGGATAGTTTGCTGCGCGTTAACCTTTATGATCAATAAAATCATTCCGGCTAACAAATAAAACCTCCTGTTCCCGCCCATTATTTAGTTCGTTTTAAATAAACCCAGCCTTTATAAGTGTCAATACTGCCCGTGTGTTCCCTTATGTTTAAAATATAATAGTAGGTCCCTTCGGCCAGGCCGCTGCCGTTCCAATTGTTTAAATAGTTGCCAGCCCGGTAAACCTCGTTGCCCCAGCGGTTAAAAATAATCAGTTGTGAGCCTGGAAAACTTTCGAGGCCCGCTATTTCAAAAACGTCGTTCTTCCCGTCGCCATTGGGTGTAAAAATATTCGGGATAACTATCCCGGCTTTAACAACCCTGATCACTACCGTATCCGCACAGGCATTGGCATTGGTATAAATGAAATGATATAACCCCGGGTTGTTAAAACCGCTTACACTGGTAGAATCGCTTGCCGGGTTGGTAATAGTTGATTCCGACGGATCGCCCGCTGCCTGTGTCCATGTGCCTGCGCCTGTAGCAGTCAGGACTGCTGTAGTATTTTGAACCACCGTTTGACCGGGGCCTGCAACAGGTGCAGTTTTAAAGGCGGTAATATTTGTTTTAATATTATTGCAGCCGGCACCGGATGGTGGGGCATTACACTCAGCTATCGGGTCTGTCGGCGGAGCATTATCTGCCGGGTTTGTAGCATCCGGGTCGGTGACATCGGCGGGCCTCAATATACTTGCAGAAACCGACAGGCTGCCGGTTGCAGATTGGACAATTTTCCCTATGATGGTAAATGTCCTGACCGAACCGCTGCTCATATCGATAGTTGTATTATAAGCATTTGCCGATACTGTTCCCGTTATTGATGATGATGTTCCCGAGGTTGATGCACTGCTAACAGAAATACCGGTGATTTCAGCAGGGAAATTAAACTGGAATTTTGCCCCGCTGACGTCGCCGGGCCCGTTATTTTTCACCGTGACGGTATAGATAGCCGGCTGCCCCGCGCAGCCGGCTATTGCAATAATGGTGTCTATCGCCAGGTCGGCCTGTTGCAGCTGAAAACTTACGGAATTCTTTATAGGCGCACTTGAATTATACGACCAGGTGTCAATACTTTTATTATTCCCGAAATCGTTTTGGTTAAGCGGGTCTGATGTTGGCGTACCCCACTTATGGCCGTTCAACAAACTGCTTACACCTGCCAAATTTACAATCGGACTGGGCGGTGTACCTACAATAGTTATGGGTGAATCGTCCCAGTAAACTGTGTCGTCAGGAGCATAATTGCCGTTAATACGGGTCAGTATAATGCCGTTTACATTGCGTTCCACATCAAAAAAAGGAAAATGCACTTCCCCGGCTTTGGTTGTTACGGTTATGTCCGCTTTGTAGTTAACCAGGGGATCAGCAGGCGCTTTATTACCCAAACCGTCAAGGCCATCCCAATACACACTGTTAGCTCCGGGATTTACCGTGGCTGTCAGTTTTCTGTCTGTCGGGTCGGTAAACAGGCCGTTTTGATTGATGTCTATGGCTATTAAACAAGTTCCCGTTGTGCTGGCGGTAAACGTAAAATTTGCACCTAAGGGATTAGTGCCCGCCTTGCCCGGTGTCCCTTCTATTCCTGTGAAGGCAACATTGCTGATGGTGGGTAAAGCGGGGGGCGTCAACAGCCAGGTACTAAGGCCCCCCGGCGTTTTTGCAGAAACAGGAAGATCGGATGCCGGCGGATTGAAAAATATTTTTTGAGTGATATCACCTTGTGTGCCGGTAATGCGCGGGTCCTGAACATTCGGGTTGTTAAACCCGTCAACGCTTTTATACGAGGCTGTGCCGCCGGTATTTCTGAAACCCTTGTTGTTTACAAAAAATGTAAACCCATTGCCGGCCTGGCCGTTGTTATTCAGTGTATATTGATAGCCGTCGCTGGTTAAAATATTAAATATCCCATTAAACCCCACGTTAAAGGTACCCAGTATCCCCGAAAACACGTTGGTGAATACACGGCCTGTTAAAAAGTGAGCATTGGCAACATCGCGCACAGATACATCAAATGCCGTTATATATTGGCCCTGGGGCTGTGTCCAGTCAGCATTTGCAGGTACCGGGTTGGGGTTGCCGTAATCCACACCATTACTTTGCGAAACAAAATCAATTTCCCACACACCTTCCTGCCCTGCCTGCACTTTTATGGTGTAAGGCGTATAACCTCCCGCGTTTGGCAATGGCCCGGCAAGCTCCTGGCTATGGTTTGCTATAAGTCCCACCGTGACAGAAGTACCGCTGGTATAGGTTGTGCCGTCGGGAGCCCTGAAATTAATTGTACCGGCACCCATGCCCTGCGCACTTGAACCCACGTAAATGGTCTCACCGGCTTTGGCATAAACCTTCATTGTCCCCAAAGTAGGGAAAGGGAAGGATGAATTACCCTGGGTACTTGAAAAAAGATAAGCCCGGTATCCCCCGCTTGCAGCTATTTCTTTACTGCCCTCGGCAAAAACGCTTGCGGTTGAAAACAGAAGAAACAGGAAATAAACTGAAACAGGAGAAATATAAATAGTTGCACAGGCCCGTTTCATCATTCAATATGGTTTACCGGTGTAAGTTAAAAAAAATGACTTTCATTGATGAAGATACATCAATTAATTGTTAGCGGATAAATGAAAAGGAATATACTATATTTCTGAAACATTTCCACTGCTTGCTTCGTTTATAAGGTATAACGATAGCCTAAAAACCAGCGTTCAGCAATTAATCAAAAAGCAACCAGACTTAACCGATAATTTACGTTTTTGCCGATTATTTTTAAGCCGAAGTTTCACTGAATAAATACCCGGGGCCGGGATAGGAATTTGTAAAATGGATGATGGTTTAAATAAGGAGAATCCCGAAGTAAGGCTCAGGGCTTTCAGGGCAATTGATGAGCCCGAAGTCTGCGAACAGTTTATTGAAGGCCATACCCGCGTTTTAACCAGTATCGGCGTTACAAAAGTTACTTCAAATAAAAATGAATGGGTAAAAAACCCAGCGGCTTTTGTGATAATTGTGGAATCATTAGATGGTGAAAAAATATACGGGGGTGCAAGGGTGCATGTTGCCGGCGGATCTGAACCATTACCTATCGAACAGGCTACGGGCGCCATGGACCATAGGATATTTGACCTGGTTTGGCGTTATACAAGGAACGGCGCCGGGGAGATTTGCGGGTTATGGAATTCGCGGGAAATAGCAGGGTATGGTATTGGCAGCATTTTTTTAACACGTGCTGCGGTAGCCATTTCAACACAAATAGGTTTAAAATCGCTATTTGCATTATGTGCCTCATATACTGTAAAAATGGCCGAAATGGTGGGTTATCATATTGAAACCAGTATTGGCAATAACGGCACTTTTTATTACCCGAAAATTGACTTATTGGCTACTACCATGATATTGGAAGACGTGGATACTTTATGTGCAGCAGATGCCGGTGAAAGAAACGCGATATTTAAATTACGCAACGAATTAAATATTGTACGCTTAGAACAATTACGCAAAAAAACCATTGAAATACATTACGAAATAGAGATTCCGAACCTGGAAAGGTGGAATTTAAATGAGCTGTTAGCTCATGCTAAAATTCAGGATTTAAGCATGGGAAATAATGAGATTCCGAACCATATTTTTTAATCAGCGTGTTACGACCGTATTTTAATTATTATTTTACAAATAAACAGGCCATGGCAAATAAGCATTATAACATTAATTACCTTGAAGAAACAGGCCGTTTTTTAAAAAATTTAAAAGAATATTCCTATCAGCCATTTACCCGGATAATCAGTGGCGCCATTATCGACCTTGGTTGCGGCACCGGCGCTGATGTGAGTAATTTAGGCAAATTATTGGGTGAACAAGTGATGGTAACGGGGATTGATCATGATGAAACCATGCTTAAAAAAGCAGAATCATCATTTAATGACCAGAAAAATATTCAATTTATCCTCTCGGAAGCAAATACTATTCCTTTTGAAAATGAAACCGTCTCGGGCCTGAGGGCCGAACGTTTGATACAGCACCTGGCGGCGCCGGAAAGCACGGTATTTGAAATGCACCGGGTGCTTAAAAAAGGCCATCCGCTTGTACTGGTTGAAACAGACTGGCCAAGCCTTACTTTTTATAATGAACATTTGGCTATTGAAAATAAGATCATTCAGTATTTAACAGATAAAAAGATCAATAACGGTTTAGCCGCCAGAAAACTAAGCGCTTATATGGAATGTTCGGGGTTTGAAAATATTCATATCGAAATATTCCCATTTATCATTAAATCACTTAAAGAGGCCAACGAATATCTGTGGATTGAGCGCATGATCAGTGAAGCGTCGGACGAGAATTTTATCAGCACGCAGGAAAGGGATGTGTTTTTACCCGCCTTGCATCAATCCGATGAAAAAAATTGTTTTGCCTGTACTATAAACGTTGTAATTGCATCATCCACAAAATAATACCGCCTTGCTATGTTAAAATGGTTCAATATACTGGC
>JBIOHE010000044.1:0-19033 GCA_044448725.1 Sphingobacteriales bacterium
AATGAAAAATAAAAATAAAAGTTTTCAACATAATTATTTGATTATCAATGGTTTAAATCCTTCATTTTTGTATTTTTTGTTTAAAATTCCTACAAATATGTAGGAAATTAATAAGCCCATTTGCTGATTAATACCAGGCCTGATAAAAAATTAAAGTTTTTTATCAATTGATTTTCAATGGCTTAATTCAATTGCTGAAACCTTGTTAAATCCAGTCCATTTAGTTTGGCATATCGGTTGCATACAGGGAAATGACAAACAAATATTTCGCAATGAGAAAAATAGCAATTTACGGAAAAGGTGGTATAGGCAAAAGCACAACCACGCAAAACACGGTCGCCGGCCTTGCCGAAGCCGGGAAAAAAGTACTGGTAGTTGGCTGCGACCCAAAGGCCGATTCGACGCGGTTATTACTTGGTGGCCTCGCCCAAAAAACAGTTTTAGATACGCTTAGAGAAGAGGGCGAAGACGTAGAGTTAGACGATGTTGTAAAACTTGGTTACAGCGGTACGCGCTGCGTTGAATCGGGCGGCCCCGAACCTGGGGTAGGATGCGCCGGCAGGGGTATCATTACATCAATTAACCTGTTAGAGCAACTGGGCGCTTATTCTGAAGGCGACGATACCGACTATGTATTTTATGATGTACTGGGTGATGTGGTTTGCGGCGGCTTTGCAATGCCGATGCGCGAAGGCAAGGCACAGGAAATTTACATCGTATGCTCGGGCGAGATGATGGCCATGTATGCCGCCAATAACATTAGCAAGGGTATTGTAAAATTTGCCGAAGCTGGTGGTGTACGCCTTGGTGGCCTTATTTGCAATAGCCGCAAGGTTGATTTTGAACAAAACATGATCGAGGAATTTGCCCGTATGTTAGGAACGCAAATGATACACTTTGTACCCCGGGACAATGTTGTTCAACGCGCCGAAATAAACCGTCAAACAGTAATTGAGTACGCGCCCCGGGACCCTCAGGCTGATGAGTACCGCGCACTTGCCAAAAAAATCCATGAGAACAAAATGTTCGTGATTCCAAAACCGCTGGAAATGGAAGAACTTGAAAACTTGTTGATCCAATTTGGATTAGCCGACTAAATATCAATTAACCTAAAATTATAATAAAATGTTACTAATCAGAGCAATTGTCCGTCCAGAAAAATCAAGTGCAGTACTAAAAGCCTTAATTAATGCAGGCTTTCCGGGGGTTACCAAAATGCCGGTGGCTGGCCGGGGTAAACAAAGGGGGCTAAAAGTAGGCGATATTACTTACGATGAACTCCCAAAAGAATTACTGCTTATCGCCATTAAAGAAGCCGACAAAGACTTTGTGGTAAACACCATTATGGAAGCTGCCCGCACAGGTATTAAAGGCGCCTTTGGCGACGGAAAAATATTCATTACGCCGGTACTCGAAAGCTATACCATATCGAGCGGTATAAAAGAGGTATCGGCGTTAACAGAGAGACCGCATATAGGCTAAGGTATTCAAATAAAAACATTCGAAATGAAATTGATACTCGCGATAATACGCATCAGTAAAATGAATGAAACCAAACAAGCCCTCTCCGATGCCGGATTGCCATCGTTTACAGCAATGGGTGTTTTAGGCAGGGGCAGCGGCAGAGGTTTGGGTTCAAACTATCAGGCAATAGTAAATAATGCTGACACCCAAATGATGCTGCAGGAAGCCGGGCCAATACCCCGCTTAAAGGCCAAAAGAATGATCACCCTGGTGGTTACCGACGATAAAAAAGATTTGGCGGTTGAAACGATCATTAAAACGAATCAAACAAATAACAGTGGCGACGGAAAGATTTTCGTACTCGAAGCACTCGGTTCATACCGGGTACGTACAGGCGAAACTGGCATCGCTACATTAGATTAATTTATAAAACTATGAGTAAGTCGGAAATTGATCCACTACGATGGAAGGAAGAGGTATTGCAAAAATACCCAAAAAAGGTTGCCAAAAAACGCGAAAAATCTATTTTGGTACATGATGGCGCCGAACCTGCTAAAATTCAGGCTAATGTGCGGACAGTTCCGGGCATCATCACCCAAAGGGGCTGTACTTATGCCGGTTGTAAAGGGGTGGTTTTAGGCCCTACCCGCGACATCATCAACCTGGTTCATGGCCCTATTGGCTGCAGCTTTTATGCCTGGTTAACACGGCGTAACCAAACGCTGCCCCCAACAGAAGAATCGGAAAACTTTATGAACTACTGTTTCTCGACAGATATGCAAGACTCTAACATAGTTTTTGGGGGCGAACTAAAGTTGAAACAAGCCGTTCGGGAGGTATTCCGGATTTTTAAGCCCAAAAGCATTGGTATATTCTCTACATGCCCGGTTGGCCTCATCGGCGACGACGTACATGCCGTTTCGCGCGAGATGAAAGAGGAATTAGGCATCAATATATTCGGCTTTAGTTGTGAAGGTTACAAAGGCGTAAGCCAAAGCGCCGGCCACCACATTGCTAATAACGGTTTAATGAAGCACGTTATCGGAAGGTTAGATGTTGCGCCCGAAGGCAAATACAAAGTAAACATGCTGGGCGAATACAACATTGGCGGCGATGCTTTTGAGTTGGAACGGATATTTGAAAAATGCGGACTTACGCTCATATCATCATTCAGTGGTAACTCTACCATCGAGCAGTTTGAACGTGCCCACATGGCCGATCTTAATGTAGTTGTTTGCCACAGGTCGATCAATTACGTGGCCGAAATGATGGAAAAGAAATTCGGTATGCCGTGGTTTAAAGTAAACTTTACCGGTGCCGGAGCCACAGCAAAATCGTTACGCAAAATTGCCGAATATTTTGGCGATCAGGAACTAAAAGACCGTGTAGAAGAGGTTATTGCCGAAGAATTGGCCATCGTAAAAGCCGAACTGGAAAAGGTTTACCCACGCACCAGGGGCAAAGTAGCCATGCTTTTTGTTGGCGGATCGCGGGCACACCATTTTCAGGAACTGTTTACCGAACTGGGCATGAGTACCCTATCGGCAGGATACGAATTTGGCCACCGCGACGATTACGAAGGGCGCAGGGTTTTACCAAGCATACAGGTAGATGCCGACAGCCGCAATATCGAAGAACTTGTAATTGAACCCGATGCAACCAGGTACAATCCGCGCAAAACCGAAGAAGAAAAAGCCGAATTAACAAAAAAAGGCGTTTGCTTTAGCGAATACGACGGCATGATGGCCGAGATGGCAAAAGGAGCCCTCATTATCGATGATATGAGTCATTATGAGATGGAAAAGCTCATCGAAATTTACCATCCGGATGTTTTTTGCGCAGGTATCAAAGAAAAATATTGCGTGCAAAAAATGGGCATTCCGCTAAAGCAACTGCACAGTTACGATTATGGTGGCCCTTATTCGGGTTTTGAAGGGGCAGTTAACTTTTACAAAGACATTGATATGATTGTAAATACTACTGTTTGGAAAATGCTGAAAGCACCATGGCAAACCGAAAATGCTATTGAAGCCGAGTACGCTGTTTAACAAATTAAATAATTAAAGATATGCTTTTACGCCATACTACCGATAATATAATAGAACGAGAGGCCCTCACCATAAACCCGGCAAAAACGTGCCAGCCGGTAGGTGCCATGTATGCCGCCTTAGGCATTCATGGTTGTCTTCCGCACAGCCACGGTTCACAGGGCTGTTGTTCATACCACCGCACGGCCCTAACCCGGCATTACAAAGAACCCGTTATGGCCGCAACCAGCTCTTTTACCGAAGGTTCTTCGGTATTTGGTGGCCAGGCAAACTTACTGCAAGCCGTCGAAACCATCTTCACGGTTTATAACCCCGATGTTATAGCTGTACACACTACCTGCTTATCCGAAACTATAGGCGATGATGTGAACCAGATATTGCAAAAGGCCCGCGATGATAACTACGTGCCTGCGGGCAAGTATATTATTCATTGCAATACACCAAGTTATGTGGGTTCGCATGTAACAGGTTATGCAAACATGGTAACGGCAATGGTTAAATATTTTTCGGCCAAAAGTGCTACGCCAAAAAATCAGGTAAACCTCATTACTGGTTGGTGCGAGCCAAGCGATATGCGCGAAATTAAAAATATCGCCAAAACAATGGGCGCAAAAGTAGTGCTCTTCCCCGATACTTCCGATGTGCTGGATATGCCGCTAACCGGCAAGCACGAGTTTTACCCGCAGGGAGGGGTAACCATTCCGGAATTGATAAGTACCGGTGATAGCAAACACAGCATCAGCCTGGGCACTTTTGGCGCCGAAGATGCCGCTATAGCACTCGAAAATAAATGCAAAGTTAGCTTTACCCCGCTTAATATCCCCATTGGCGTAGAAGCTACCGATAAGTTTGTAATGGCCCTTAGCCGCGCTGCCAAAGTGCAGGTACCCGAAGAAATAACCATTCAGCGTGGCCGCCTGCTCGATATGATGGCCGATATGCACCAATATTTGTATGGCAAACGCGTGGCTTTATTTGGCGACCCTGATACACTGATACCTTTAACCGAGTTTTTGGTAACCCTCGATATGAAACCGGTTTATATAGTAAGCGGTACCCCTGGCAATAAGTTCGGTACAGCAATGTCAAAACTGCTGTCGAAAAAAGTTCCGGAAGCCAAATATAAAAACGGTGAACGCGCCGATATGTTTTTATTGCACCAATGGATCAAGCAAGAACCGGTTGATCTGTTAATTGGCAACAGCTATGGTAAATACATTGCCCGCGATGAAAATATCCCTTTGGTACGGGTGGGCTTTCCTATAATGGACCGGGTTGGCCACAGCCATTTCCCAATAACCGGATATACCGGCGGAATGAACCTGCTGGTTAAAATTCTGAATGCCGTTATGGACCAGCAAGACCGCGAATGCCGCGAAGAAAAGGTCGAATTAACGATGTAACTGTTTTGTTTTTTTAGTTTGTAATACCCACCCTGATCTCATGAAAAATTTACTTAACGGCCGCGAAAAACAAATCGTCCGCAGTGGGGATACTCCTCAACCGATACTCTGCGCAAAGCCAAGTATTGCGGGCTCAGTAAGCCAGCGGGCCTGCGTTTTTTGTGGTTCAAGGGTGGTATTATACCCTATTGTTGATGCCCTCCACCTTATTCACGGGCCAATAGGTTGCGCCGTCTATACCTGGGACATCAGGGGGGCATTATCATCGGGCCCCGAGCTTCACCGCAATAGCTTTTCGACCGATCTGCACGAGCGGGAAGTGGTTTTTGGCGGCGAACCAAAGCTTTACGAGTCGTTATGCGAGCTTATAGACCGTTATCAGCCTAAAGCAGCCTTTGTGTATTCTACCTGCCTGGTTGGCGTTATTGGCGACGATATGGAAGCAGTTTGTAAAAAGGTAAGCAAAGAGAAAAACCTCACGGTTATCCCCGTACAGGCGCCTGGCTTTAACGGCACCAAAAAAGATGGCTACAAGGTAGCCTGCGAGGCATTGGCAACCCTGGTTGGCACCGGCGACAAGGAGATACCCAAACTCAGTATCAATATTTTGGGCGATTTTAACATCGCGGGCGAATTATGGCTTTTACAGGATTATTACCGCCGGATGGGCATACATATTAACGCAACCATTACCGGTGATGGCCGGGTTGATGATATACGTAACGCGCACAAAGCATCGCTTAACGTAGTGCAATGTTCAGGATCAATGATGTACCTGGCAAAAATAATGAAAGAAAAATATGGCCAGCCTTTTATGAAAGTTTCATACTTCGGCGTCGAAGACATGTCGGATGCGCTATACGGCGTAGCTAAATTTTTTAAAGACCCCCAACTGATGCAAAACGCATCGTTGCTTATTAAAGAAGAATTTACACGCATAATGCCTGTAATAAAAATGTACAAAGAAAAACTTACCGGCAAAAAAGCAGCTATTTATGTAGGAGGTTCGTTTAAGGCTATATCGCTTATTAAAGCGTTAAGGCTGCTTGGGGTGCAAACGGTAGTAGTGGGGTCGCAAACGGGTACCCCCGAAGATTACGAGTTGATACAGCAAATTTGCGACGAAGGCACCATTATTGTTGACGACTCGAACCCTGTTGAACTTTCCGAATTTGTTAAAGAAAAAAAGGCCGATATTTTTATTGGCGGCGTAAAAGAACGGCCCATTGCCTACAAACTTGGCCTGGGTTTTTGCGATCATAACCATGAGCGTAAGGAAGGCCTGGCAGGCTACGAAGGGATGCTCAATTTCGCTAAAGAAATTTATGCTACAGCAATGAGCCCTGTTTGGCAATTTACCCGATAAAAAGTTTTAAAAATATGGAAACATCATACACAAAACCGCCAGGAAGCGCATCCTCCGTCCGCAATGCCTGCAAATTATGCTCGCCATTAGGGGCCAGCATAGTATTTAAAGGCATACAGGGCTGTGTACCGATGATTCATGGCTCGCAGGGTTGCGCAACCTACATCAGGCGGTACATTATCAGTCATTATAAGGAACCTGTCGATATCGCATCGTCAAACTTCAGCGAAGAAACCACCATTTTTGGCGGTCATAAAAACTTCAATAGCGGTTTGGATAACATTATTAAACAATATAAGCCCGAAGTAATTGGAATTGCTTCGGCATGTTTAAGCGAAACCATAGGAGAAGATTTAAACAGGATGATAAAAGAATATCAGGAGGTTAACAAAGATGCCTGTTTGCCTGATCTTATTTATGCCTCTACCCCGGGTTATCAGGGCACACATATTGATGGTTTTCACGAAACTGTTTCGGCAGCGGTGGCTACCCTGGCAGCTAATGAAACAGAAACCGGGCAACATGTTAATATTTTCCCTGGTTTTGTATCGCCTCAGGACATAAGGCACCTCAAAGAAATTTTGAACAGCTTTTGCCTCGGGCATGTATTGTTTCCCGACTATTCTGATTCGCTTGATAACCCCAACTGGCAGCAATATCACCTTATCCCGCCCGGCGGAACGCCGGTTGCCGGTTTGCGGCGCACAGGCACTGCCCGTGCCACCATAGAGTTTGGGTATATTTTAAACGAAGGTGCTTTAAATACCCGCTTTAATAAAAACAAGCAGGTTTTAACCGCCGGGGAATGGCTCGAAACAAACAGAAAGGTACCTTATAACCGTATTGGCATGCCTATAGGCATCAAAGAAACCGACCGCTTTTTCGACCTGCTCGAAAAACTATCGCAAATGCCTGTTCCGCAAAGGTTTAAAGATGAACGCGGGCGCCTGGTAGATGCCTATGTTGACGGACATAAATACCTTTTTGGCAAAAAAGCCATTGTTTACGGCGAAGAGGACCTGGTGATTGGCCTGGTGCTTTTTTTACTCGAAATAGGCATCGAGCCGGTACTTATAGCTACAGGGGGCACAGGCGGCCGCTTTAAACAAATGCTGAACAAGCTTAGCGATGGCCAAACCAGCAACATTGCTGTGATGAACGATATGGATTTTGAATCGATGAACGAAGTGGCTGATGAGCTTAAACCAGATATAATGATTGGCCATAGCAAAGGTTACTATATAGCCCGCCGGTTGGGCATACCATTGGTGAGGGTTGGCTTCCCTGTACACGACAGGTTTGGCGCCCAGCGCATGCAACACCTTGGTTACGAGGGCGCCCTGCAACTTTTTGACCGTATTACAAATGCTTTAATTGAGTTTAAGCAGGAGCAATCGCCCATTGGATATAAATACATGTAATGTTAACAAATAAAACGCAAACAAAAATGGCAGTAAACACAACCACAGCGGCGCATCCATGTTTTGATGTAAAAGCCCGCCATACACATGCCCGTGTACACTTACCTGTAGCGCCAAAGTGTAACATTAGCTGTAATTACTGTAACCGTAAATACGACTGTGTGAACGAAAGCCGCCCCGGCGTATGCTCGGCGATATTGTCGCCGTTCCAGTCCGTCGAATATTTAAAAGATCTTGATCAGCATATCGAAAACCTTTCAGTTATAGGCATTGCCGGCCCCGGCGATCCTTTTGCAAATCCGGAGGAAACGCTTGAAACCATGCGGCTGAGTAAACAAGCCTTTCCCGGAAAAATATTCTGCCTTTCAACCAATGGGTTAAACTTAGCGCCCTATATCGACGAAATAGCAACGCTTGGAGTTACCCATGTAACTATTACCATTAACACCATCGACCCCGAAATAGGCAGCAGCATATATGCCTGGGTTCGGCACGAAAAGAAAATTTACCGTGGCCGGGCCGCCGCCGAACTTATGATAAAACATCAGCTCGGATGCATCCCGCTGTTAAAGGCCAAAGGCATCACTGTGAAAATCAACTCGGTAATTTTACCCGGCATAAACGACCGGCACATTGAAGAAGTAGCCAAAAAGGTGGCTTCGTTAGGCGCCGATGTAATGAATTGCATACCGGTATTACCAACCAAAGATACCGCTTTCGCAGCTATTGATAAACCTACAGCAGCTATGATGACCGATGTGAGAAAAAAGGTAAAACAACATGTTGGTTTAATGACACATTGCAGCCGCTGCCGGGCAGATGCCGCAGGTTTGCTTGGCCACGATTTTGAAGGGGCACATAATATGTTGCGCGAATATGCTATGCGCCCCTTAAAACCTACCGAAAACAGGCCATATACAGCTGTGGCGACCCGCGAAGGCGCATTAGTAAATATGCACCTGGGCGAAGTTGAATCGCTTTATATTTTTAAGCAAACGCTTAATGGTTTTCAGTATGTTGAAGAGCGGTCTACGCCAGCCCCCGGTTGCGGTGATAACCGCTGGAAACTTTTGGCCGAAACCCTGAACGATTGCCGGGCTGTTTTGGTTGAAGGCGCAGGCGCCAAACCTTTAAAAATTTTACAAAATGCAGGCATAAGGGTAATCCAGATGTCGGGCATTATTGACGAAGGGCTTGAAGGCGTATATCTTAACAGGGAGGTTAAATCCGTAAAAATGCCGGATGCCTTTAAGTGCGGCGATAGTTGCCGTGGTAATGCTATGGGTTGTGCCTGATTACTACTTTATTAAAAAATAATTAATACCCTTAAAACAACTGATAAAAATGAAAAAGCCCGAAATACACATTCTCTTGTGCAATTCTTACCGGTTAACCGGAGATGCAAAAGGCGCCTGTAATAAAAAAAATGCGCCGGCCATTATTCAATATATGACGGAAGAAGCAGCTAATCATGGCCTCGACGTTGCGGTTTCGATTACGGGCTGCCTTAACGTTTGTACCCAGGGCCCGGTTATGGTTATTCATCCTTATAATTTTTGGTACGGCGAGGTTGACGAGGATGCCGTTGACGAAATTCTTGATGCACTTGAAGAAGGTAAAGCAGTTGATAAGTATATAATCTCGGATTAACAAAATTAACTAATAATGGACAAGGATGTGCTTTTAATTGATACTACTTTGCGTGATGGCGAGCAAACACCGGGTGTGGTTTTTGGGCTTAAAGAAAAAATAAAGATAGCCTGCCTGCTTGCTGAAACCGGAATAAAGGAAATAGAAGTGGGCACACCGGCAATGGGTAAACAGGAAATAAGCGATATAAAAACCATTGTTGCATTAGGGCTGGATTTTAAATGCACAGCCTGGTGCAGGGCAAACCGTGCAGATATTGACGCTGCGGTTAAAAGTGGCGTAAGCCGTGTTAACATTTCGTTCCCTGTTTCTGATATTCTGCTTAACGCTATGGGTAAAAATTACCAGTGGGTTATCGAAAACCTGCGCAACCTGATAAGCTACGCTACTGAAAGGTTTGATTTTGTGGCCGTGGGCGCGCAGGATGCGTCAAGGGCGCAGTTTTCGTTCCTGTCGTACTTTTTGGGATATGCTCAACAACAGGGCGCATCAAGGTTGCGCATTGCTGATACGGTAGGTACACTTACCCCGCTGGAAACTTTGGATTTTTTTACCCGGATCCGAAAAATTGTGCCCAATATATCACTTGAGTTTCACGGGCATAATGATTTGGGGATGGCAACTGCCAATACCATTACCGCCTTGCAGGCTGGTGCAAACGCCGCCAGTTTAACTGTTAACGGCATTGGCGAAAGAGCGGGTAATGCCGCGCTTGAAGAAGTAGCCGTTGCGCTTGATTTAAATGGCCGGTTTAAGCACGGTATAAATACGGCTATGCTTAATAATCTATGCCACGAGGTTAGCAATGCCTCGGCAATAGCTATACATTGCCAAAAACCAATTACAGGCAGTAAGGTGCTCAGTCACGAATCGGGCATACATACCAAATGTTTATTAAGCAACAGGCTTAGTTATCAAATTATTGATCCCGAACGGATAGGCAGGCCCGAAGGCGAATTTGTTTTTGGCAAACATTCGGGCAGCGCGGCTTTAATGGCTTATTTAAACAGCAAGGCCTTTAGCATCAATCAAACTGAATCAAATGACTTGTTAAAAATGATTAAAGAAAAATCACGCAGTATAAAACGGGCGCTTTCTCAGGATGAGGTAAAAAAACTATACCTGGGCATGGCTATATAATGTAATTAAAACAATACAATGTAATTAAAACAAAACGCACATGAAAAAATAATTTAATAGCGACAGCCTGTTGGCAGAAGCTCACGACTATTACAAATTATCGGTAGGTGGATTAAAACGGAAAAACATTTTTACAAACGAAATCCTGTATAACACCATTTCAATATCCATCGAAAAATACATTATGGGTTTTTTTGTTTCGCACAAACAAATGCCCCAATGCCACACCCTGTTTAACATGGTAACAGAGATGAAAAAGTTTGTTACCGTGGACGACTACCTTGTGCAACGGATGCATTATTTTGATAAGAAGCAGCAAATTTGCTCGTTAGCGGCTTATAATAAAAAAGATATTGCCGACGAAGACATTTTAAACTTTATTTATGTGCTTAACGAGATAAAAACCATCGTTCTTTCAAATTTAGTAGTTATAAATGATTGAGTTTTTAAATAAAAAAAGTATTGTTTTTAGTGAATTTTAATAAAAATGTATATAATTTCTACTAAAACGATTAAAAAATTACTAAAATTGAATAAATGGTAAATAAAATATGTAAAAAACATAAAAAAATAACACAATTTGTGATTTACATCATTTTTTGTAGTTTAAAATGGCCTTATATTTAAGAAACATTTAAAAAAAGACCATTATGATAAAGTGTTGTGTAAAAAATGGCCGGGATTGTTACGGAGAATCTGAACTTCCATTGTTTTTTGGTATCAGCAGATTATTAAACGCAAGCATGGATATAAAAGATGTGCTGTATCCCATTTTAGAATTGATGAATAAATACATCAATGCCAACCGGAGCATGATTACCATTTTAAACCGCGATTTATCAACAATATTTATTGAAGATGGATTTGGGCTTAGCACGGCGGCAAAGGCAAAGGGAATATACCGTATTGGGGAAGGAATAACTGGCATGGTGGTTAAAACAGGTTGCTCGATTACCATCCCCGACATTGCAAATGAAAGGCGTTTTTTAAATAAAACAGGGTTCGACCTCATGAAAAACCGGAATACATCATTTGTTTGCGTTCCTATCAAAATTGAAGAAGAAGCAATAGGAACTATTAGTATATACCGGTTAAAAACAGATAATTATTCGATTTCGCAGGATGCAGAAACATTAAGCATCATTGGCTCGCTTTTAGCCCAGGCCGTAAAGATAAGACGGGACCAACTGGAAGAACTTGAGCGCTTAAAGCGTGAAAATGAAAAGCTTAACATTGAGCTGAAAGGGATCAGGCGCCCCGCCCGGATTATTGGCAACTCGGCCAAAATTCAGGGGGTATATAACCTGATTGATACCGTAGCGCCAACCAATGCCACCGTTTTAATACGTGGCGAAAATGGAGTGGGTAAAGAACTGATAGCCGAGGCTATACACTATGCCAGCAAGCGGGCCAATATGCCGTTTATTAAAGTAAACTGCTCTGCATTGCCCGAAAATTTAATTGAGAGTGAACTTTTCGGGCACGAAAAGGGGGCGTTTACGGGTGCCGCCGGTCAAAGAAAAGGACGATTTGAACTGGCCGACCAGGGAACAATTTTTTTGGATGAAATAGGCGATTTACCTATACTTATCCAGGTAAAACTACTGAGAGTTATACAGCAAAGGGAGTTTGACCGTGTGGGAGGCATTAAAACCATCAAAACCGATGTGCGCATTATTGCCGCCACAAATCGCAACCTTGAGGAGTTAATCAAACAAAACCTCTTTCGGGAAGATTTGTATTACCGCCTTAATGTATTCCCGATGTTTATACCGGCGTTACGGGAGCGCAAAACTGATATACCAACCCTTGCCGACCATTTTATTGAAAAGTTCAACAAAATGAACAACGCCGGCATCAAACGGATATCAAGCAGCGCTATTGATTTGCTGATGATTTATAGCTGGCCCGGCAATATACGCGAACTGGAAAATTGTATTGAGCGTGCCTGTATTTTAAGTTCAAACGGCGTTATCAGTTCGGATATTCTGCCGCCTACACTGCAAACGGCCGAATCATCGCATACCGAGATGAAAGGCGCACTGGAAAACGTGCTGGCCGGTGTAGAAAAACAAATGCTTATCGATACCCTTACCAGTACACGCGGCAACCTTGCAAAAGCCGCCGAAGTGATGGGTATTACCGAAAGGATTATAGGCTTGCGCATCAGAAAATATAAAATAAATACACGGATGTATAAAAACCTGAGAAATCAGAAAAACGACAATTATGAGTAAAATAGAAATAATAGACGGGAACCAGGCAGCAGCCCATATAGCCTACAAAACCAGTGAGGTTTGCGCCATATACCCTATAACACCTTCTTCGCCCATGGGCGAATGGGCCGAAGAATGGAGCAGTGGCGATCAAAAAAATATTTTTGGTGAAGTGCCAAAAGTGATTACCCTTCAAAGCGAAGGAGGGGCCGCGGGCACTGTTCACGGAGCGCTGCAAGGTGGTGTTATGGCTTCTACCTTTACCTGCTCGCAGGGCTTATTGCTCATGATTCCTAACATGTACAAAATAGCCGGCGAATTAACACCAACTGTATTTCATATAGCTGCAAGGGCTTTGGCCACTCATGCCCTTTCAATTTTTGGTGATCATAGCGATGTAATGGCTGTGCGGTCAACAGGTTTTGCCATGTTGTTTGGCAGTACCCCCCAGGAAGCGCATGACATGGCGCTGATTGCCACCTCGGCTTCGCTTAGCTCAAGTATTCCGTTTTTAAATATCTTCGATGGTTTCCGCACCTCCCATGAATTAAACATGGTAGAAATTATTCCCGATGAAGTTATCAAAGCAATGATTGCTGACGAGGATTTAGCACGGCACCGTTTGCGCGGATTAAACCCCGCAAGTCCGGTGATCAGGGGTACAGCGCAAAACCCCGATGTGTTTTTTCAAAACCGTGAAGCAGGCAACCAGTATCATAATAAAGTTGCCGAAAAGGTTGAGACAGCAATGGCCAGCCTGCAAAAGCTAACCGGGAGAACGTATAAATTATTTGATTTTTATGGACACCCCGAAGCCGAACAGGTAATCATAATTATGGGCTCGGGTGCCGGGGCTGTTTATGAAACTGTTGATCATTTAAATAAGCAAGGCAAAAAAACCGCCTGCGTCCAGGTGCATTTGTTCAGGCCATTTTCAGTAAAGCATTTTGTTGAAGCGCTGCCTGCCACTGTTAAAGCGATAGCGGTGCTTGACCGGAGCAAGGAAAATGGTGCATTGGGCGAGCCTTTGTATATGGATATTATAACCGCCTTACATCAGGGCTGGAAAACGAATTTACCGGCAGTTATTGGTGGTCGTTATGGTTTAGGTTCCAAAGAGTTTACCCCGGGAATGGTAAAATCTATTTTTGAAGAGCTTGAAAAGGATTCGCCAAAAAGGCAGTTCACAATTGGCATTGATGATGATGTTACCCACCTAAGCTTAACCTACGATAAGGCCTTTTCGCTCGAAGATCATTTATTTAAAGGCCTGTTTTATGGCCTTGGCGCCGATGGCACAATAAGTGCTAACAAAAACACCATCAAAATTATTGGCGATGTAACAGATTATTCTGTTCAGGGCTATTTTGTTTACGACTCCAAAAAATCCGGCTCGTTAACGGTTTCTCATCTCAGGTTCAGCCGCAGTAATATCCGCTCATCCTACCTTATCAATTCGGCAAGTTTTATCGCATGTCATCAATTTCAACATGTTAAAAAGTATAATATGCTCCAATATGCCGAAAATGGCGCTACTTTTTTACTCAATTCACCTTATGCTATTGATGAGGTTTGGAATGAATTGCCGGCGCTTATGCAGCAGGACATTATAGACAAGCAACTTAAGTTTTATATCATAAACGCGTCAAAAGTTGCCCGCGAAACAGGTATGGGTTCGCGGATAAATTCAATATTGCAAACTTGTTTCTTCGCTATTTCGGGGATCATGCCGCAGCAGCAAGCTATTGGCCATATAAAAAACTCCATCAAAAAAACTTATGGCCGCAAAGGCGATGCGATAGTCGAGAAGAATTTTAACGCGGTTGATAAGACACTTGAAAATCTTTTCCAGGTTAATTATCAAGGGTATAGTAGCGGTGTTGTTGGCCTTGACGAGCCGGCGACAGCGGGGGCTTCGCATTTTGTCAGCGGGGTATTATCAAAAATCATAGCGGGTTTGGGCGAAGAGTTGCCCGTAAGCACGCTGCCGGTTGATGGCGCCTTCCCCACAGCTACAACGAAATTCGAAAAGCGAAACATTGCCGATGATGTACCTGTATGGGATGCGGATTCGTGCAACCAGTGCGGAAAGTGCTTTATCATTTGCCCTCACGCCGCTATCCGGCCTAAAATAGTTAGTAAAGCGCTGTTAACTGATGCTCCCGCTTCATTCAAATATGCCGTGCCAATGGGTAAGGAATTTTCAAAAGACGAAGAAGTATATGCTGTACAGGTATCAGTTGAGGACTGTACGGGCTGTAACCTTTGCGTTGAAGTATGCGGAATAGCCAGCAAAGCAAACCCAGGCGAAAAAGCATTGGCCATGCGCGATGTGAGGCCTTTAAAAGAACTGGAAAAGCAAAATTGGGAGTTCTTTTTATCGCTTCCGCAGGTAGATCGCGCACGCATCAACCCTGCCGCAGTACGAAGCTCACAATTGTTTGAGCCATTGTTCGAATTTTCGGGGGCCTGTAGCGGCTGCGGCGAAACACCTTATTTAAAATTGTTGACCCAACTATTTGGCAGCCGCATGATAGTGGCCAATGCCACCGGATGCTCGTCAATTTTTGGTGGCAACCTGCCAACTACCCCGTGGGCGAAAAATTGCATGGGGCAGGGCCCCGCCTGGGCAAATTCACTGTTTGAAGATAATGCTGAATTTGGGCTTGGTATAAAACTCGCAACCGACCATAAGCGCAATTATGCTATTAAGCTGTTAACCGGGCTAAAAGATAGCGTTGGTGCAGAACTTGTGGATGCTATTTTACAAAATGAACAGCAAACCGGGGCAGATTTTTCAGAATTGCACCAAAATATTACGCAATTAAAAACCTTATTAGCCTGCGTAGAACAATCCGAAGCCCGGTTATTGCTTCAACTGGCCGATTTCATCGAAAATAAATCAATATGGATAATTGGGGGTGATGGATGGGCTTATGATATTGGCTACGGTGGACTTGATCATGTACTATCGACCGGAGAAAATGTAAATATTCTGGTAATGGATACCGAAGTGTACTCAAATACCGGGGGGCAAAAATCAAAAGCCACGCCGATAGGCGCAAGCGCCAAATTTGCCACAAAAGGAAAAAACACTGGCAAAAAAGACCTTGCCATGCAGGCCATAGCGCACGGTACAGCTTTTGTTGCCGAAATAGCCATAGGTGCAAATGACGCTCATGCGTTAAGAACAATTATTGAGGCCGAAGCTTTTCCCGGCCCGTCCATCATCATTGCCTATAGTCACTGCATTTCGCACGGATATGATATTAAAAATGGGCTGAAGCAGCAGGGACAGGCAGTTAAAACAGGTTATTGGCCACTTTTCAGATATAATCCGCTGAACGAAAAAGGCGAACGTTTTACGCTCGACTGCCAGGAGCCATCTGTGCCGCTGGAGGATTTTCTGTACAAAGAAAATCGCTTTGCCACTATAAAAAATAATTTCCCGGAAATTGGCGAATCTCTTTTAGGTATGGCCAAAGAAGGGCTGAAACAAAGATGGGAACGTATTGAAGCCCTAAAGCTTTTGTAGCAAAAAAAAATACATTTGCAGCAAATTAAAACACAAGGCAGGTATGAATACGCAAACGACGAAAATATTAAACAATAAAGAGGATATTGAAGGATTGAAAACGGCTATAACCGCTTTTAGAAGCGGTGACCTGCACGAAGATCAGTTCAGAAGTGTCCGCACTTTATTTGGGGTATATACCCAGCGGAAAACCGGCGGGCAAATGGTGCGTATTAAATTACCTTTTGGGCGGGTAACTTTTAAGCAATTGTTATGCCTTGCCAGCGTAGCCGACGAATATTCACAAGGTTTATTGCATTTTACTACCCGGCAAAACGCTCAGATATATAACGTTAACTTGTTACAGGTTCCTGAGTTGTGGACTAAACTCCAGAAGGAAAACATAACCCTTAGGGGGGCGGGCGGGAATACCGTCAGAAATGTATCCGCTTCGGCTACTGCCGGGATTGACCCCGGCGAACCCTTTGATGTTTCGCCTTATGCTTCCGCTGTTTTTGAATACTTTTTGCACAACCCCGTTTGCCAGGAAATGGGGCGAAAAATTAAAATCTCTTTTTCCGCAACCGATAACGATACGGCTTATTCATTTATTCACGATCTGGGCTTTATTCCCCGCATACAAAAGCGGGCCGGGGTTGTAAAAAGAGGTTTTAAAGTAATGCTGGGCGGTAGCTTAGGGGCGCAACCACTGCTGGCACAGCAAGTAAATGAATTTTTGCCTGAAGATGAACTGATACCTTTTATTGAAGCCGTGTTGAGGGTTTTTAACCAATACGGCGAACGTAATAATAAAAACCGCGCCAGGTTAAAATTCCTGCTGCGCGAAATGGGTATAGCTGAATTTATGCGTTTGGTTAAAGAGCAGCAAATTGCGCTCAGCGTTAAAACTTATACCGTTGATACGGCCTGCGCAGCCTGGCCGGCTATAACACCAGCAGCAAATAGCAGCTATCCCTTTACACATACTGCCCAATTTGAGGCATGGATGAAAACGAACGTATTTGAACAGCGGCAGCATGGGTATTACGGTGTTTATATTAGTTTACCGCCGGGCGGTGATATTGGCTCCGGGCAAATACGGCAACTTGTTTTTGATATTAATGACCTTGTGGCCGATGATGTACGCATAACGGTCACCCAGAACCTGTTGCTGCGCTTTGTAAAAAAAACCGATTTGCCGGTGCTTTTTGAACGGCTTGAAAAGCTGGGATTTGTAAAATCGCTGGCAGGCACAATTGCCGATTTTACTTGCTGCAAAGGCACCGAAACCTGTAACCTGGCTATTACAAATAGCCGCGGGCTTGCCAAAGTACTCGAAGAAATGATTATAGCCGAATATGGGGGCCTTTTGGAATGCAGTGATGTTAAAATTAAAATAGGTGGCTGCATGAACGCTTGCGGGCATCATGCCATAGCCTCAATAGGTATGCATGGCAGCGTTATTAAAGCCGAAAACCAGGTACTGCCCGCAATGCAAATTTTGCTTGGCGGCGGCGCAACAGGCGAAGGTGAGGGCAACATCGCTGATAAGATTATAAAAATACCTGCACGCCGCATACCGGATGCTTTGCGGCTTATTATGGATCATTATAAAATGAATATTCAACCGGGCGAAACTTTTTTATCGTACTACAGTCGCTTCGGCAAAATATTTTATTATCAGCTACTTAGGCCTTTGGCAAGTTTAACAGATTTAAAACAAGAAGATTTTATGGACTGGGGGCAAGAGGAAGCATTTAAAACTGCCATTGGTACTGGCGAATGTGCCGGGGCAAGCGTTGATTTTACTTTTATTTTATTGCGCGATGCCGAAGACAAGCTCGAAAAAGCTAAAAACGCTTTCGAATGTGGTTGCTATGCTGATTGTATTCATCATGCCTATACCTCATTAATCAATACCGCTAAAGCATTGTTGTTGCAAAAGGGCATTACAAGTACCAGTCAGCATACGGTGATGCTTAATTTCGATGAACACTTTTTATTAAATACTGATTACTTTGAATACGAAAACTTTCAAAGCCTGTTGCAGCAAATTAATTATAATGAGCCGGATGAGGAATTTGCTGAACGGTATTTTGAAGACGCATTAACTTTTATCCAAAACACCGACCTTATAATAAATTAGAATTTTTAATACGGGCGTATAAATTTAAAACACAAAACGACATGAAACTAAGTGCCAGAAACCAACTAAAAGGTAAAATTTTACACATTGAAGAAGGATTGATAACTGCAAAGGTGACCCTTGATTTAGGTAACGGAAATGTGATAACAGCCATTATTTCAAAAGACTCAATAAAAGACCTTAACCTTAAGGCCGATGATACGGCTTATGCCATTATCAAATCAACAGAAGTAATTATTGGCATAGAGGAATAGGTTTATGCTTGAAGTTGAATGTCATATTTTAATAAAAAACAACAACCAGGTGTTTATTGAACAAACCAGGATTGATTTGCTGCTGCATATACAACAAACGGGAAGTCTGCGCGCGGCTTCCAAAAAACTTGGCATATCGTATCAACATGCCTGGAACATGATTAACGAAATGAACACATTGGCCGATACCCCCCTCGTTATTACACAACGCGGCGGCGCCAGTGGAGGGGGGGCCTCGCTCACCCCCTCCGCGTTGAGGGTGATAGATGAGTATCAGCAAATCAACAAGCAAATCAAATTTTTCACCAAACAAATTAATGCCGAAATCAATATGTGATTTTTTTTGACCACCGTTATCTATTTGTGTTTATATCGCTTTTTTTACCCTTAAATATATCAATAATGAAACAG
>JBIOHE010000045.1:0-18973 GCA_044448725.1 Sphingobacteriales bacterium
ATATAAATGTTAAAACTCTAAATTAACAGTGTCATAAAATTGCATTAATGTGTGGGGGTAAATTATTGAACCTGCCTGCCGGCAGGCAGGTTGGTGATTCAGGATTAATTATTGAATTATTATTTATTAAATGATGGATATACTAAATTTACCAGACCAATAGATTACATGATCAACAAATAAACCAGATAAACCAATGAAAAAACTACCTGTGATTCTCTGCATACTATTTTGTATGTGTTTTTATAACAGTTTTGCCCAAACAGGCAGCCCGCTTTTTACCGGCGCTTTCGGTGTGCAGGCATATACTTACCGTAACAGTTTCCCAACCGGGATAATACCCGTGCTGGATTCGGTTAAAGCGCTTGGCATAACCGAAATGGAAGGCCCTAACCCTGAAAACATATCCCCTGAAGAATTTAAGAAACTATTAAACGAGCGGGGAATTACTATGCCGTCAATCGGCGCCGACTATGGGCTCATCAGCAAAGACCCTTACTATGTGGTGTCTTTAGCCAAACTATTCGGGGCAACCTTTGTAATGGTGGCCTGGATACCCCACGGCAATACTTTTACCATTGATGACGCCAAAAAGGCAGTTGACGAATTTAACCGCGAAGGCAAAATACTGAAAGATAACGGCATCACCCTTTGATATCACGACCATGGTTACGAATTTGGCCCTTACCGGGATGGTACCCTGCTGGATTACATTATCCAAAATACCAACCCCGAATATGTTTCTTTTGAAATGGATATTATGTGGACTTTTCACGGCGGCGGCGACCCTGCAAAGCTGCTTTACAAATACCCTACCCGCTGGAAAATGCTGCACCTGAAAGACATTCGCAAAGGCATAGCCAATGACCTTACCGGCGGCACAAGTACCAATAACGATGTTGCATTAGGCACCGGGCAGCTTGATATTCCCGGAATATTAAAAGCAGCCAAAGCGACAGGCATTCAGCATTATTTTATTGAGGACGAAAGTGCGAACCATGCAAGTCAGATTCCGGTTACTATTGCTTATATAAAGGGGTTGACGGAGTAAACGACCCGAAGACTTCCGAAGTTTTTAAACGGCAAAGCCCTCAATGAGGCCTTTGAAAACAGTCAACTCCGAATTAAACTTCGGAAGTCTGATTTAAACTTTGTATTTTTATGGGAATGATCATAAAGTAAATAAAAACAGAACAAGATTACCGGGATGCCCTTGAAGGACTTGAAGTTATCTTTGACGCGGCCCCTGACACTATGGAAGGAGATGAACTGGAAATATTAGGCGTTTTGATAGATAATTACGAAAAAATTTATTTCCCGATAGGCTTACCTAAGACAATTAAATTATAATGAAACAAGATAATTTTAATAATGCAAGTGGCTCGCTATATTAACGATAATTGTTACTTTAGTTGTCGAAGTTGACAAAAATACATTTATGAAAAACCTTAACACAATTCTAATAACGGCCACATTTTTATCAACCTTATTTGGCTTTAAAAGTCAAAATAAAAGCATTTACCCTCCCGAAAAGTTCTCGGTAGTTGAAGCTAAATTAAGTAATGGAAAACCAGTTGTTGGTTCCATTAATATGGCTTACAAAAATTATTCTGGTAAGACAAAATATCCTTGGTGTTTGACGATAAATATTGGCCTTGATTTAAAGAAAGTGACTGAAAACGGGCTACCGTTAAAGTCTGAGTCTGATATTGCAAACAAATTTGAGGATGAATTGATTAATTCGATTCGTAAAGTTGCAACAGCTCATTATATTGGTCATTTATACAATGATACTTTTCTTGATGTTTATATTTATCTTGATAATCCTGAAAAGGTGGATGAATATTTGAAGAACGAGGTTAATAAAAAAGGGCTAATTAGAGGATTTGCCTATAGAATAAAACAAGACCCCAATTGGACTGTCGTCAAAGCATTCTTAAAATAGATATGAACCTTTCAGCTTTGTCAACTTTTAAAAAGTTGACAAAGCTATAGCCCACTCAAACCAATCCCCCAATTATTTTATTACCGGTATGTTTTGGAAATATGAAACTTGTTGCTACTTTTACATACCGAACGGTCGGTTTTATTTAGAAGGAACAATTTATATGGCTAAAATAGCCCCTGATACACGCACTGATATTTTAAGGACAGCTTTGCAGTTGTTTCTCCAAAAAGGCTATAAAGATGTCTCGTACCAGGACCTGGTGAAACAAACGGGCCTGTCAAAAGGCGCTATTTATCATTATTTTGAATCGAAAGAGGTATTGCTGGTGGCCGTATTTGAGTTTCTGATGGAAGCAGCGCAGCAGCCGGCATTAGTTGAACCGGAAAACGTTGTAAAAGACCAGGAATCATTTTTAAAACTATTTATTGACAGTAAGGTTGCTCAGATTAACAGCTTTAAACAAATAATGGAAACAGATGAGCTGAAATTGAACAAACTGCTGTTTTTTATGGAAGCGATAAATGAGAGCGAAAAACTGAAACAAACGATTGCCGAATTAATGAAGCAGGAAATTGCCTTCCTCGAAGATTGTTTTAAGGGCTTAAAAAAACATCATAAACTTCCCGATGGAAAAGATACCGCCCTGCTGGCCGAAAGCCTTTACTGGATGTTGCAGGGCGGCGAAATGATGGCCTTTTTTATGCAGAATAATGATTGGGAAGAAGGCGCCGTTAAAATGTACCGCAAAATTATCAACGATTTTTTTAAAATAATTTAAGCTTTCATGCCGATGAAATCAATACAGCATATTTTCTTAATAGCGCTTACCCTCATAGCTTTTTCAATAACAGCGAATGCGCAGACTGCGAAAGAAATAGTTACCAAAGCCGAGGATAATATTCGGGGTCTGTCTTCGGTAACGGAAATAACCATACAGGTAAAGCGGCCAACCTGGTCGCGGTCAATGAGTGTAAAAGCCTGGTCAAAAGGGGAGCAGTATTCCTTAATGGTGGTTACCGCCCCGGCAAAAGATGCGGGCACTGTTTTTTTAAAGCGGGTTAAAGAAATCTGGAACTGGCTGCCCAATATCGAAAGGGTGGTGAAACTTCCCCCTTCCATGATGGCCCAAAGCTGGATGGGCACCGATTTTACGAATGACGATCTGGTTAAAGCATCTTCGCGCATTGATGATTATACCCATAAAATTGTGGGCGATACCGTGATTGAGGGCCGCAAATGCTGGAAAATAGAGATGATACCCTTGCCCGCTGCCGCTGTGGTTTGGAGCAAAATAAATATGTTTATAGACAGGAAAGATTACCTTGAACTGCGCCTGGAATTTTTTGACGAAGACAATAAGCTGGTAAATGTGATGCAGGGTTCCGGCATCAGGACGATAGGCGGCAGGGTGATGCCTATAAAACTGGAAATGATCCCGGTACAGAAAAAAGGGCAGGAAACCATCATTACCTACAATAGTGCCACATTTAATCAGCCCATCAGCGTTGATTTTTTCACCACCCAAAATATGAGAAAAGCTAAATGATGTATTTCAAACTGGCATGGCGTAATATGTGGCGCAGCAGGCGGAGGACGCTTATTACGGTTTCGTCTATTTTCTTTGCCGTAATATTTGCAATATTGATGCGTGTGGCTATTGTCGGCCTGTTTGATAAGCTGATTGCTGATACGGTTAGCATGTCCAGCGGGTATATCCAGGTACATCATAGCGGGTACTGGGAAAGTAAATCGGTTGACAGCACTTTTGAACAAAGCCCGAAACTGGCTTCCATCCTTAACCGGGAAAAAGAAGTTACCGCCTGGACCCCGCGTTTGGAAACCTTTGCCCTTGCATCATCAGGCGAAAGGACTAAAGGGGTACTGGTGACCGGTATCGACCCCCAAAAGGAAAATTCTGTATCCAGTCTCTCCCGGAAGATCATTTCGGGCAGGTACCTTTCTGCGGGTGATAAAGGCGTTATACTTGGCCAGGGGCTTGCCGCCTATTTGAGATTAAAGGTTAATGATACCATCGTATTGATAGGGCAGGGGTTTCAGGGTAATATGGCCTCGGGTAAGTACGCCATCCGGGGGATAGTGAAACTCGGTATCCCCGAAATGAACAAAGGGATGGCCTGGCTCCCCATGGCCCAAACGCAGGATTTTTTAAGCACCGGCCCGCGTTACACCTCCATATCATTACAAATAAACGACCGGGATAAACTGGACGAACTGAAACAACGTCTTATTAAACAAACCAAAGGCGACAGCTACGAAGTGATGACCTGGAAGGAAATGATCCCCGAACTTGACCAGTTGTTCCAGGCAAAAATGGCGCAGAATGTGATTATGTCCGGCGTGCTGTACCTGGTTATCGCTTTCGGCATATTGGGTACCATCCTGATGATGCTGAACGAACGCCTGCATGAGTTTGGCATCCTTATCGCTATTGGTATGAAGAAGAACCTGCTGGCAGGGGTGGTTGTAATAGAAATGGTGCTGATGTCGGTTGTAGGGACTGTATTGGGTGCTGTTTGTATTTATCCGGTGGTACTTTACTACCATATTCACCCCATCCGCCTGAGCGGCGACATGGCAAAAGATACCGAAAATTACAATATTGAGCCGGTGATACAAATGTCAACCGGATTATCAAATTTCATTATTCAGGGATATGTGGTGCTGATGATCGCCATTTTATTATCCCTGTATGCCATATTTAAAATTCATAAAATTAAAGTTATTGAAGCCATAAACAGTTAAAACATGCTTTTTAAAATAGCCTGGAGAAATATTTGGAGAAACCGTACGCGCAGCCTGGTAGTGATTGCATCGGTGGCTGCCGGCTTGTTTGCCGGTATGTTTATGATGGCATTTTTTCAGGGGATGGCCAGCCAGGAAATTGACAGCACCGTCGAAACCCAGCTTTCACATATTCAGTTCCATCATCCTGCCTTTATTGACGACAAAGACGTAAATTATACCATTGCAAACGGTGCCGCTATTATTAACAGGCTTAAAAAGGACAAGGATGTAAAAGCTGTTTCGGGCAGGCTGGTTACCACCGGGATGATCTCTTCCTCCTCAACGGCTACCGGAGCAGAGATACATGGCATTGTTCCGGCTGATGAAAAGGGTATCAGCAGTATTTCAAAGAACATTGTTGAAGGCGTTTATTTTACCGGGGTAAAGCCGGATGAAATAGTGATCGGTAAAAAACTTGCCGAAAAACTCGGGGTAAAACTGCACAATAAGATTGTGCTCACCTTCCAGTCGAAAACCGGCGACCTTACCGCAGGATCATTCCGGGTTGCCGGGATCTTCCGGTCGCGCAATTCAAGTTTTGACCAAACAACCGTTTTTACCCGTTTTGATGATCTTGACGGATTGCTGGGAACAGGCGGGGGGATACACGAAATAGCCGTTATCCTGAAAGACGGGCAAAAGGCAGATGCAGTGGCAAATGTCCTCAAAAAGGAATATCCTGCATTGCTGGTACAAACCTGGAAAGAGATATCGCCCGAAATGGCCCTGCTTATGAATATTGTTGACCAGAGTATGTATTACGTTATTGGCGTTATATTACTGGCGCTGATGTTCGGTATTATCAATACCATGCTTATGGCAGTGCTTGAGCGCCAGCGCGAGTTCGGGATGCTGATGGCGATAGGTATGAACAAGCCGCGGGTGTTTTTTATGATATTGCTCGAATCTGTGATGCTTACCTGCGCGGGGATTCCTGCTGGTATTTTGCTCACCGTCACCACGGTCAGTTACCTTGGCAGGCATGGTATTGATTTGTCGGCATTTTCGGAGGCATTGTCGCAGTTTGGGTTCAGTAATATTGTTTATCCCGGGTTGCAGCAATCTGCGTACCTGCCCATTACTTTAATGACGGCCTTTACAGCAGTTTTATCGGCTATATATCCAGCTATAAAAGCCTTACAATTTAAACCCGCCGAAGCTATCCATAAAATTTAATTGCCATGAGTAATATCATCGAATCACACAACCTTTCAAAAGTTTATAACCCCAATACCATCCCTGTTAATGCGGTTAGCGGGGTTAACCTGCAGGTAGAAGAGGGCGAGTTCACCACACTTGTTGGTCCTTCGGGTTCGGGCAAAACAACTTTGCTCAACCTTATAGGCGGCCTGGATTACCCTACCGGCGGCAACGTTAAAATTGGCGGCGTGGACATTACCGGAATGAGTGAAAACAAATTGATCGACTTCAGGTTAAAAAATATCGGTTTTGTATTTCAGTCTTATAACCTTATCCCGGTGCTTACCGCCAGCGAGAATGTTGAATTTGTGATGCTGCTCCAAAAAACGCCAAAACGCGAAAGGGAGCAACGCGCCATTGAGCTGCTGAACGAAGTTGGGCTGCAGGACAAGCTCAACAAGCGTCCGTCCGAACTTTCAGGCGGACAGCAGCAGCGGGTGGCCGTGGCCCGCGCGCTGGCTTCCAGGCCCCGCTTTATCCTGGCTGATGAACCCACGGCTAACCTCGATTCAAAATCAACAGAAAACCTGCTGGAAATTATGGCGAAACTGAACATAGAAGACAAAATGACCTTTATCTTCTCCACACACGACCAGCGTGTAATTGACAAGGCCCGCCGGGTAGTTACCCTGGTTGACGGTAAAATAGTATCCGATGTAAAACGATGAAAAAGCAGGGTCTTGCTATTCCCTCCCTGGGGAGGGTAGGGAGGGGTTTAGCGAACTATTCAAGTAACGGACTGTGTTGATAAGCAAATGCTTCAAATGAAATCAAATGCAAACTAAATACATAATCATATTAACCTTAGTAACGTGTTTAATATTCTCCAATACTGCTTACGCGCAGCGTGATACTACAAAACATGTCAATAGCGATACCCTAAAGCAGGTAAACAATGATACAACGGAACGCCCGCACAAATTCACCGTTAACGGCTATATAAAATACCTGGAGCAGGGCAGTTTTGTAAATAATCTTTCCGGCCTGAAATTACTTGGCCTTATCCACAACCGGCTTAATTTTAAATACCAGCCGGATGATCATTTTACCTATAGGCTGGAGGTGCGAAACCGCATTTGTTTCGGACAAATGGTGAAAAATTATCCCGGCTTTGCATCGCTGGTGACCGGCCCGCGCGGAACGGTCAACCTATCCGAAAACTGGGTCAACAAGAATTCCGTATTATTCAACAGCACCATTGACCGCGCCAGCGCCGAATATATCAATGGTAAATGGGATATTACCCTTGGCCGTCAGCGCATTAACTGGGGTATAAGCACTGTATGGACGCCAAACGACATTTTCAACACTTTTAACTATTTTGATTTTGATTATGAAGAGCGCCCCGGCAGCGATGCGGCACGCGTTCAGTATAATATAAACCCTTCATCATCTATTGATTTTGCTGTAAGTCCCGGAAAAACTGCAGAGCAAAATATTGGCGCCGTAATGTATCATTTCAATAAATGGGATTACGATTTCCAGTTATTTTCGGGGGTATATCAAAAAAACTTTACCGCCGGGGCCGGATGGGCAGGCAATATTAAGGATGCCGGCTTTAAAGGAGAAGTGTCATACTTCGCCTCCGATAAGCCCGACAGCGCTTCAGTAGCTGCTTCCCTGTCTGTTGACTATGCTTTTAAAAACGGCATTTATGTAATGCTATCGGGTTTGTATAACAGTCTGGGGAATGACAGACTGATTAATATTACGCAGTTAACGGCATCAACGCTTTCAGCTAAAAATATGTTCCCTTTCAGATATACCCTGTTTGCGGAGGCATCTTATTCCTTTTCGCCGATATTTAAAGCCTCGCTTGGCGGGATGTATTCCCTTTCGGGTAACTCCATCATTATATTACCAACCCTTACCTATTCCATAGGCAACAACTGGATGCTCGACCTTATCGGGCAATCCTTTTTTTCGCAGCAAAACAGGAGTTATCATTCCCTGGGTAACAGTATTTATTTAAGGGTGAAATGGGGGTTTTAGGTTGTCTGACCCGTTGATTCCACTGATTAATATTGATTTTTATGATTTGAACAAAAAATCATTTAATCAACTTAATCAATGGTTCAGACAATTGCGCCATAAAACGGTACCGTTATAGTTCCCTGAAAATTCAGGTGCCTTCTTATTACAGCAATTTTTCCCTTCCTCTTTTACGCGCTGAATTTACAGTGCCTCCACTTGCCTGATTACGTATTAGTACGCTTGTCTTCTGATACACAAGGGACTAATTTTACCCTCGTAAAAATCAATGATCTACTCAATACCGATTTTAAATCTTAATCAAAATGGAAAACAAAAAGCAAAATGAGGTAGTTGTAAAACTATCAAAAAGTGCCGGCATCACCGATGCCGGCAACCTCCACGTTTATGTTGTAAACGCCGGTGGTAAAATTGTGGAAACTGCGCCTTTTAAGGGCGATGAAGCTGTTTTATCAACGTCCAAAGCATCGCTCGACGGGAAAAGCAAAGTGTATGTTGCACAGGCGCTGCCGGCCGGAATGCGGGGCAGTAAGAAAACTGAACGTACCCTGTTAAAAATGAAGGCTTATGAAGTTGTAAAAAACTTTAACGGAAACAATCTTAGTATAAGCCGTTTACCTTCAGTTGTAACTAATCCTTATCAATATGGCAATTGCCTTATCACCGGCCATGTAAACAAGAATTTCATAATCGACGGGAAGCCGGTAAATCTGCCGTTATGTGATTTACAGGTCTATATTTGCGAAGTGGAAACCGAATTGCGGTGGCCATACATCCCGATCTATTACCGTCAGATCCCGGACTGGGTAATCTCGGAAATTGCGCAAAAAATTGTGAACCTGCCGCCTGATCCGATAGGCCCGGTAAGCGGTACAAAAATAAATTTGCCACTAAGGTCATTAACTGCAAAACGCTCTCTGCAAACTGCATCAAAATCACAAACTGTTAATTTACCGCAGAATGTGATGAGTAATTTGATGTCGGGTTCGGTTGATGTGATCAGGCAGACGATGATCGATTATCATGACCTGCTGTATCCGTATTTCTGTTACTGGCCCGTTTACTGGCCTTATATTTATACCTACGACGAGCAAACCATGGTAACTACCGATTGCAACGGGCATTTTGAAATGTGGGAAAACACTTTCAGTGAAGACGGTGCGTTAAATATTTATATTTATATTAAGGCCAAAATAAACGGGCAGTGGGTTACGGTTTACAGCCCGCCGTTGCCATGCAACACATGGTGGAACTATGCCTGCAATACCGACATAAATATCACATTAACTGATCCGCGCTTAGAGCCATGCAATTGTGGTGTTGATGGCCCGGCTGACGCTGTATGGTTCCGTTCGATCGGTTGGTATGCCTCGGCTTTACACATTGAACAAAATATTGCCAATACTGTTGTTGTGCAGGGCGCAAGTATGCTTAACGCGGGCTGTGCTGATATTCTGGGCACGCCTATCAGTCCTTTTGGCAGCGGGCTTGATTTTAAACTGTTTTGCGGCGCTGATATTTTCAATGCCGGGGTAACCCACTACCGCTGGAAATACACCATGATAGCGGATGCAAATCTTAACCCTATCCCGGTTGGTTTCCAGGTAACTACTATTATTCCCGGAGCTGTTAGCAGGCCATACCTGGTAAAACTATCAGCTACTCATTACGAAACACATTATGCACCATTGGGGGCGGTTGGTATTGCGCCCGATATAGCCTGTCATATTCCGCATCAGGACATCACAAGCGAAACACTTGTACCTGCCGTGGACCAGGCTTTAAGTCCAATGTGGGAAGATATATTTTTCGACAGTGCATATATCGACAGCCATTCGTTAACTGATGGGTTATACCGTTTTGACCTTGAACTGCTAAGCCAGGATGCGGCCGGACATTTCCATGTGGTATCAGTTGCCAGGCCTACTTTCCAGGTTTCGGAAGCAAATGCTATTCTGAACAGCCAGGACGCACCAAACAATTACCTGCTTCCTCAAAATCCTCTTTTGCCTGCCAGCAGCCTAAGCTTTAATGTGCGGGTTGATAATGCGCCTTGTGTAGCAAATATTCATGATGCAATGCTGGTTGAAACAAGCGCCTTATCCGGCCCATGCGGATTTATTAAATACGATAATACCGGCCAGCATGTTGACATCAGTTTTGAGGCATCGCACCCGCGCAATTTTGCCACATTTAGTTTTGCTGTTGTAAAGGGTAATAACACCCAGCCAACAGGTATTAACCCTAATGGTTATGTGGTGTCGGGTGTTGGTGGTTTTGCGTTGACCGGAGGTATATTCACCGCCGATTTCACTGTGGATAGCTTGCTGAATGGCTGTCCGGGTCAGGCAGCGTTTTCCGAAAACCTGCATGTAGCGGCACTGGCAACTGATGGTACAAACAGGTTATATGCATTTGATTATCATGATACGGCTACCAATACCGATTACAATTATGATGCTTATGATGTAAATGCTTTTGCATTAAGCAACACCTAAGTTTGGTTTTTAAAATCACTTTTTGGCAAGCGCCAAAAAGTGATTTGATATCTATGTATGAACAGGGTTTGCGCTCCCGGTTAAGCTCCGGGGCGCATTTTTTTTGTTCAGTTTTTAAGGCTTAAAGCAGGCATTTGAAAATTATTTTAAACTTCAGGACCCAATCAAAGGGTTTACACGGGGTTTACATAAATTAAAAATTTAACTATGTTTTTACTTGATAATCAAGTAGTTATAAATATAGTGGGTTTACACAAAAACATTATTTTTTTCACTAAACAATTAAGTGTTTTTCAATTGGGGAGCCTGCTTTTTAAAAAAATAAGGAGACACCTATATAAAACATTGCCCATACAAAACGTCATAAAGTCCGGTTTTATGAGTTCATTCGATTATCCGGCGGCAAAAAAACAACCGTGTTGTTAGAAATCACCCCAAACTATTAAAAAAGCGCCGTTAGGTGCGAAATATTGGTAGATAATATTAAAAGGGATTTAGCGTGCCGTAGGTACGTAACGAACGAAGCGGCAATAGCGCTAATGCATGGCGGATGTTAAGTACCTACGGCACTCAAGGTTCTACTTGTCTATATTTCTACCAATATTTGACCCCAAAAAGGGGTCTTATCAACTAATTTAATAACACTATTAGTTTCATTTGAGCCTCTTTTTAAAGCCTTTGCCCGGCCTCTAATCTCTTCTCTTTCCGTAACCCCCTAATCCAGATCAAGGTTGAATTTATTCCTCAGCTCAACCAGTGCCGGGTTTTTTGCGGCCATGTGCTGAAATTTTTCCGCAGCGGTATAAGGTCTTTTTACAACGGCTTTTTCGTCGATGCGAACGCTCACTTCAATATCAAAATTCCTCAGGGTGAGCCTTAAAAAATTGAGCAGGTTTGGCCGCTCGTCCCTGAAATAATTTTCCTGCACTTTGTTTTCAACGATGACCTCATAATTATCAGGGGCGATCAATTTTGGCGGACTGGAAATAAAAATGGTAAGCGCATTCTTTTTACCTTCCTTTTTTAATCCTGCTGCAAAATCGCTCCAGCATTGTAAAAACTGGTCGTTTGTATAGGCGTCCTTAGCGTCCCCTTTCATATAAGGGTCCTCTTCTTCCAGCATCTCCTCTTTGGTTTTGCTTACGTCTTTTAGTGAGGGGATCTTTACAGATGTTGACGATGCGTTCAGGTTGGGGATAAATACTCTTGGTTTTTCGGCAACTACTTCTGGTTTAACAGCCACTGGTTGCTTATCACTTGCCTGGGTTTTTGTGGTTTGATAGGGCACCTGCGGGTCGCTTACCACAGGCATTTCGCTAACCGTTTTTTGCACTTTTTCAGTGCTTATCCCTGGGGTATCAGGTTTTTTTTTTAGTTCCCCGCCGTTAGCGGGAATTGAAGCAAGGTTAAAAACCGATTGCAGATGGCACATTTTAAGCAGCGCCAGCTCCACCTGGAGCCGCTGGTTTTTACTCAGTTTATAACTCAAATCGCATTGATTGGCGATATTCAGCGCCGAAAGCAAAAAAGAAACACTGGAAGCCTGTGATTGCTGCAAATATTTGGCCTTTATACCTTCGCTTACTTCGAGCAATTTTAAAGTTGCCTGGTCCTTACTCACCAGCAGGTTGCGGAAATGCTCCGAAAGGCCGCTTATAAAGTGTGCACCGTCAAAACCGCGGGTTAATATTTCATCAAACAGCAATAAAGTTTTGGCGCTGTCTTCGGTCAGTAAACTGCCTGTTATGTTAAAATAATAATCGTAATCCAGTATGTTCAGGTTGTCAATTACCGAACTGTAGGTCACGTTTCCGCCTGAAAAACTGACGATCTGGTCGAACATTGACAGTGCATCCCGCAAACCGCCGTCGGCTTTCTGGGCAATAATATGCAGTCCGTCCGGTTCAAAGCTGATGCTCTCTTTTTGTGCGATAGATGCCAGGTGCGAGGCCATATCTTCTACCCTGATGCGGTTAAAATCAAAGATCTGGCAGCGCGAAAGTATAGTTGGCAGTATTTTATGTTTCTCGGTAGTGGCTAATATAAAAATGGCGTAATGCGGCGGTTCTTCCAGCGTTTTTAAAAACGCATTGAATGCTGCCTGCGACAGCATGTGAACTTCGTCGATGATATAAATCTTATAACGAACGGCCTGTGGCGGGATGCGCACCTGCTCAATCAGGCTGCGGATATCATCGACCGAGTTATTGGAGGCCGCATCCAGTTCGTGTACATTAAATGAGTTACCCGTTTGGAACGACTGGCAGGAGGCGCAAACCCCGCAGGCCTCGCCGTTTGGCAGCAGGTTTTCGCAGTTGATGGTCTTGGCAAGGATACGCGCACAGGTAGTTTTGCCCACGCCGCGCGGGCCGCAGAATAAAAATGCCTGCGCCAGCTGATTATTTTTAATGGCGTTTTTCAGCGTATTGGTGATATGCTGCTGACCTACAACACTTTCAAAAGTTGCCGGGCGGTATTTGCGTGCCGAAACAATAAAATTATCCACAGCTACTAAGGTAATAACAAAATGGCTTAGTTAAAAGTGGTGTTTATAATTAGGTTGGAGTTGAACTTCAAATTAGCTTACAATTGCTTAAATTTGTGTAATACAGATTGGTATTTTATGCAATTACAAGACCTTGATCTTTCCGGAACCTACTCCTACGCTGACTATTACAGTTGGACTTTTGATGAACGTGTGGAATTGATAAACGGAAAAATTTTTGACATGGGTTCTTCGCCTGGAACCTTGCATCAGCTTTTATCCGGTTTTATCAGTTATTCATTGGCGAATTATGTTGAAGGAAGATCAATAGAAGTTTTTTTTGCGCCATTTGATGTACGATTACCGAAATCATCTATTGATGATAATGATGTTTTCACTGTGTTGCAACCGGATATATGCGTTATTTGCGATCCAAATAAAATAGATGAGCGTGGATGCATTGGTGCGCCTGACATTGTGGTTGAGATCTTAATAAAGGGGAATAACAGTAAAGATTTAAAAAACAAATTCGAGGCTTACGAAGCAGCTGGCGTTAAGGAATACTGGATTATTTTCCCGTATAGTAAATCATTTTTAAAGTGCGTTTTGTTAAAAGGCCAATATAAGCTATCCCGCCTTCAAACTTTTGGTGACGAAGTAACTACAACGATACTTCCGGGCTTTACTATGAGTTTGGATGAATTGTTCGAAATAGAAATACCCACCTAAAACAGGCGAAACTTACGAAGTTTTCAAAACTTCGTAAGTTTTATTTAATAACGCTGACGCCCCTGATTACGCCAGGTCATCATCCGGCAAATGGTCATCATCATCCGGGTCGAAAATGTCATTATCCAGCGCTATTTCATGAAGATCATCCTGATCTTCGGCCATATCTTCAAAATCCTCATCATCTATGTCCGACCAGTCGCCGTCGCCGTCTTCTGTATCGTCATCGCCGCCGGGAGAAAGCATAGTTATTGCCTCCAAACCTGCATTTTCCGAAGTTCTGTTTTTGTTGAGCATATAATAGATATATATTCAAATTTAGTTCAAAAAATCAGACTTAGTTTTAAAAACTTCGTAAGTATTTACAGGTAAATTAGTTAAGAAACGCCATATCTTCTTCCGTCAGTGTAATATCAGCCGCTTTCATGTTTTCTTCAAAATGCTTCAGCGACGACGTCCCCGGTATAGGCAAAATCCATGGCGAGTGGTGCAGCAGCCAGGCTATGTTTGCCTGAACTTCGCTTATGCCATATTTCTTTGCTATCACAGCTATGCGGGTATCCTTTTTGGGCATGGACATGAACAACGAAAAATACGGCACAAGGGGTATGCCATTCGCTTCGCAAATATCCAGCACTTCGGCGCCGCCATTGGTATCGCCATAATGGCTTTTCATTGAATTTCGCTGGGCATGGCCATACATGTTTTCAACGGTGGCAACCGGGCCCATTTTTATGGCGGTTTCCAGTTGATCGCGGCTTACATTGCTGACGCCCACATGCATGATCTTTCCTTCCTGCTGCATTTGAAACATGGCCTCCATCGATTCTTCGAAATCCCCAACACCCGGCATTACCCTGAAATGCACCAGTGTTATCTGCTCCAGTTTAAGGGTACGCAGGTTATTATCAATGCTGCTGCGTAAATTTTCGGGCGTGTTGTATGGTATCCAGCTTTTATCCGGTTTACGGGCGCCGCCCACTTTGGTGCAAATTACCAGGTCGGCAGGGTAGGGGTATAGGGCCTCACAAATAAGACGGTTGGTTACATCTTCGCCGTAATAATCCGCGGTATCAATAAAATTAATGCCGCCGGCAACTGCCTGTTTTAATATTTGCAAAGCCTCAGGGCGATTTGGCGGTTCGCCGTAAATGCCTTCGCCGGTAAGCCGCATGGTGCCGTAACCAAGGCGGTTAACCGTTAGGGGGTGCTTGCTTTTTGAGGCGATGGTGATGGTGTTTGGGATACTCATTATTTGTTTTTATAGTTAGACTATGCGAAATTAGGGATTGTTTTGTCAAATAAGTGCCAGTTTTAGGCAGATTTTCCTTTCTTGCGCCAGGGATAGCAGCGGATACCGGCCTCGTGGATAAGGCCTGCAGGCGTATGAGCGGATAGCCCGCCCGGGCGCCCAAATTATTAAAAGCAGTTAGCAGTGGCGGTTGGCAGTTAATTATTATATTAACGCATTACATCTTCTGCTTTCAATGTATTATTACAAGCCAATTCTGGCGGGGGCGCGAAGCATCACGCCTCTATGATTTCTTTGTAAAATCATTTTTAAATCCTTTATTGCTAATAATCAATAGCACAGCCAAATACAAAACAACAACCCAAAGCATATCACCGCACAATATTTGAAAAATGTGATGGTGTTCATCTTTATAAAATATCAATACCTGTAATCTCTTTTACTTTATAATAACCTTTTGCCTGAGGTAAATATACTTCAATTTCCTGCCAGGTTATCTTTAATTTTGTCCCTGTGGGGGCTGTATTACTATTCATAAATTTTTCCGAACCGGGAAATTGTCTTAACCAGATAAAGGACTTCTCAGTATTGTTTTCAGTATCGATTACCAAATAATTAAACCCCTTTAAATCAATGCGTTTAAAGCTTCCGGTTGTGGTTCCTGTTGAGCTTTCGTCGCTTTCGGTGGTCTTTTCTGCCATTTTTACCGCTAACTTTAAAAAAGCGTCGCATTTTTCCTTCATTAAATTTTTACCGATGTCAACTCCAATCTTATGCATTGCAGCATTGTCATCCATTGCGACGTGACGTTCTGCGGCTACATCTTCAAACAAGGCTGATTGCTTCATAAAACAATCCATAAATGCACTTTGTGCTTCTTTACCATTGCCAATTTTCGACAGATCAAGTTTGTTGAGAGAGGCACATAATGAATCCGTCAACTTCATTTCAGCAGGGCCAGCCACACGGTCAGATTGCGAAAAGGATTTTTGAATAAATAAAAAGAATAAAATAAACAGTGGTAATGAAACTTTCTTCATGATAAGGCTAAAATTAATTTAGTTGCAAAATGTTATATAAAATTGAATTTTCGATCATGCAAATTACAATTTTATTTGATTTGAAAAAACAAATATTCTCCCTATATTTGCAGCCCCGTAATAGCGGGTAATTTATTAAAAATCAAAGTATAACAATGCAACAGTACGAAATCGTGATCGTTCTAACCCCGTTGTTGTCAGTTGATATTGCTGCCGAGGCTAATGCCAAGTTCAGCAAAATCCTTACTGATAACGGAGCCGAAATTGTCCAGGAGGATAATTGGGGTTTGAGAAAACTTGCGTACCCTATTCAAAAAAAGACTACAGGGTACTATCACTTAACTGAATTCAGGGCTCCGGGTGATTTAATTAACAAACTGGAGATCGAATTAAGGCGCGATGAGCGTGTTTTACGTTTCCTCACCATCGCTTTGGATAAACATGCCATCGCTTACAATGAGAAAAAACGCAGCGGCGCATTCAACCAAAAGAAACCGGTTAAAACAGAGGAGGCTGCAAACTAATGGCAAACGACCAAATTAAATACGTTACTGCCCCCAAAGTGGAGGATACACGTAAGAAATACTGCCGTTTTAAAAAGAACGGAATCAAGTACATCGATTACAAAGACGCTAACTTTTTATTGAAGTTTATTAACGACCAGGGTAAAGTATTACCACGCCGTTTAACCGGTACTTCCTTAAAATTCCAGCGTAAAGTGGCCCAGGCTGTTAAGCGTGCACGCCACATCGGTTTATTACCTTATGTTACAGACTCATTAAAATAATCAGGAGGTAAAGAAAATGGAAGTTATTTTAAAACAAGACGTTAAACACCTCGGCGATAAAGACGATGTAGTAAAGGTAAAGCCAGGTTATGGCCGTAACTACCTTATCCCTAAGGGTTATGCTATACAGGCTACAGAATCAGCACGTAAAGTACTGGCTGAAAACCTGAAACAAGCCCAGTTTAAACAAGAAAAGATCCGCAAGGACGCTGATGCTATTGCTGCCCGTTTGGAAGGTGTAAAACTGACCATTGGCGCTAAAGCCGGCGAAACCGGTAAAATATTCGGTGCTATCAACACAATTCAGATTGCTGACGCTTTGAAAAAAGAAGGCTTTGAAGTTGACCGCCGCCGTATTACTTTTGATCAGGAACCAAAATTTGTTGGTGATTACATCGCAAATGTAAACCTGCACAAAGAAGTAAAGGTTCAGGTTCCGTTTTCGGTGGTAGCCGAGTAATTTCGGATTCCGGATATCGGATTTTCAAAAAAAATATAAAGGTGTTTTGCGAAAGCGGGACACCTTTTGTATTTTTAGCGGAATTACTGCGCTAACAAAGAACTTATTAGATTTAGCCTTATTTTACATTTTACTTTAAACTTTATTAACATGAAAAAATCTTTATTCTTATTAACACTTTTAATTGGTGCAACATTTTGCGTTTATGCTCAAAACGATGATTCGGCGCCAAAAATCAGCGCGGGTTTTAGCGTGGGTGTCACAACGGGGACACATGCCGCGGATTTGCCCGTTGCAAGTGGCATACATGTTAAACTCGAATACCCGATCAGCGATAACCAGGTAAGCCTTATGCTGACAGCGGGTTATACAGGTTATGTATCAAGTAATGGCTATTCAACAGGTTATAGCAGTTATGGCGGCAGTTATACCAACGGGACCCTTGTTTCCTTTGTTCCTGTAGAGGCAGGGGTGAGGTTTTATGTTTTTAATAAACTGTTTGTGCAGGGCGATGCAGGGGCCTCATTTAGTCTCAATTCTGCCTCAAGTGGTTATACCGGCCAAAGTGTGGCATTAATTGTTTCTCCAAGCGCTGGTTATTCAATTCCTTTCGGAAGTTCAAGATTTGGCCTCGATTTAAGCTTAGGCTATGAGGACAGGATTGAATCCGCAGGAGGTGTCAACCAAACAAGCGGTTATGTAATGGGAAGTTATAACCAGGTGGTTTTCCGCGCCGCGTTCAAATTTGGCTTATAAAAGGAGTTATTGATATAAAGTGGCCCGGTATGTATATGCCGGGCTATTTTTTTAAGAAGTTTTTAAACCGCGGATGAATTTTATACCTTTAAAAAAAATGAAAACTACCCCGAATAAAAAGCAAAGTGCTGATAGAAAAGCCGGAAACCTCACATCTTCAGGGTTTTTTCGGGGCGGAGTGGTAAGATTGATCCTTCGTGTCATCAAACTTGTTTTTATTTTTTTTATCGGCAGCAGCATCCTGATGGTGTTGATTTACAGATTTGTTAACCCGCCGGTGACTTTCCTGATGATCCAGCGTGGTTTTGAACGAAAATCAGCCGGCAAAGAATGGAAGATAGAAAAGCAATGGAAAAGTTTTGATGAAATTGCCGATCCGATGAAACGGGCCGCTGTTGCCGCCGAAGATCAGTCGTTTTTAGAAAATCACGGATTCGATTTCAACGCGATTGAAAAGGCCATCAAGAAAAATGAGCACAGCAAAAAACTCATCGGCGGCAGCACCATATCGCAGCAAACGGCAAAAAATGTATTCCTTTGGCCAGGAAGGTCATTTGTCAGGAAGGGGTTTGAAGCCTGGTTTACCCTGCTGATGGAAGTTTTTTGGGGTAAAAAGCGCATTATGGAAGTGTATTTGAACGTGATAGAAATGGGCGACGGCATTTATGGCGCGGAAGCCGCATCGCAGGCGTACTTTCATAAGTCTGCACACGATCTTAACAGCTACCAGGCTGCGGCAATTGCCTCTATCTGGCCCAGCCCTTTAAAATGGTCGGCTACCGATCCAAGCGATTATGTGCGGCACCGGCAATATCTTATAAGGAAAAACATGCGAAGACTGGGGCCGCTGGATTTTTAGCCCCCCGGCCCCCTGAAGGGGGAGTTTGATTTTGGATTAGAAAAAGTTACTCCGTTGTCTGTGTCCCCACAATAGCTGTTCGGAAGATTGAAAATAAAGCGTTGGGTCGTGCGATTCCCTCCTCGGGGAGGGTAGGGAGGGGTTTCGCGAACTGTGCTACCC
>JBIOHE010000046.1:0-18926 GCA_044448725.1 Sphingobacteriales bacterium
ACATGGCAGACGAAAAAATAATTTTTTCAATGGCAGGGGTCAGCAAAGTATATCCCCCGCAGAAAACAGTTTTAAAAAATATTTATTTATCATTTTTTTATGGGGCCAAGATTGGTGTTATAGGCTTAAATGGCTCAGGAAAATCATCCTTATTAAAGATAATAGCAGGGATAGACAAAACAAATATAGGCGAAGTGGTTTTTTCGCCGGGATATACCGTAGGTTACCTGAGCCAGGAGCCGGAACTGGACCCCAATAAAACGGTGAAAGAAGTGGTGGAGGAAGGTGTTGCCGAAACTACGGCTCTTTTAAAGGAGTACGAAGACATCAACGAAAAATTTGGCCTCCCCGAATATTACGAGGATGCCGATAAGATGGATAAGCTGATGACCCGGCAGGGGGAATTGCAGGATAAAATTGATGCGGTAAACGCCTGGGAACTTGATGTTAAGCTGGAACGCGCCATGGATGCTCTGCGCTGCCCCGACCCGGATACAAAAATATCGGTACTTTCGGGCGGTGAACGCCGTCGCGTAGCCTTATGCCGCCTTTTATTGCAGGAACCTGATGTGCTTCTGCTGGATGAGCCTACCAACCACCTCGACGCAGAATCTATCGACTGGCTGGAGCAGCATTTAAAACAATATAAAGGCACCGTAATTGCCGTAACCCACGACCGTTATTTCCTTGATAACGTTGCCGGATGGATACTGGAACTGGACAGGGGAGAAGGTATCCCATGGAAGGGAAATTATTCCTCGTGGCTTGACCAAAAAGCCAAACGTTTGGCTCAGGAAGATAAGACTGAAAGCAAACGCCAGAAAACCCTGGAACGCGAACTGGAATGGGTGCGCATGGGGCCAAAGGGCCGTCATGCCAAATCAAAGGCGCGTTTGTCCAATTACGATAAATTAGCATCGGAAGAAACCAAGGACAGGGAAGATAAGCTGGAACTGTTTATCCCGCCGGGCCCGCGTTTGGGGAATATCGTAATTGAAGCAAACGGGGTAAGCAAATCTTACGGTGAAAAATTATTGTTCGATAACCTGAATTTTTCCTTACCGCCGGCCGGTATTGTTGGTATTATCGGCCCTAATGGTGCCGGTAAAACTACCCTGTTCCGCCTGATTACCGGGCAGGATCAGCCCGACGCCGGAACGTTCCGCGTTGGCGAAACCGTTGCCTTAGGCTATGTTGACCAGTTGCATGATGACCTTGATCCTCAGAAATCAGTTTGGGAGAATATCACCAACGGACAGGAAACCATATTGGTTGGCAACAAACCCATCAACTCAAGGGCCTATGTTTCGAAATTTAACTTTAACGGCGCCGACCAGCAAAAAAAGGTCGGGATTTTGTCGGGCGGGGAACGAAACAGGGTGCACCTTTCCATTACCCTTAAAAAAGGCTCCAACGTATTACTGCTGGATGAGCCTACCAATGATATTGACGTAAACACCCTGCGTGCATTAGAAGAAGCCCTTGAAAACTTCGGCGGTTGCGCAGTAGTGATCAGTCACGACCGTTGGTTTTTAGACAGGATCTGTACCCATATCCTTGCCTTTGAAGGCAACAGTCAGGTTTACTTTTTTGAAGGCAATTATTCGGATTATGAAGAGAACCGGAAAAAACGACTGGGGGATATAGCACCTAAGAGGATAAAGTATAAGAAGTTGACGGTGTGAGGATATTGATATTAGATTTACGAAGTTTTTGAAACTTCGTAAATCTGTTAAACCTACGACTTTCTAATTCTCCCCTGTTGTGTTACTTTTGATTAAGAATGTTAGTATTAGAAAAAATATTAAGCGATCATAATTTTCCTAAACGAACAGTTGCTCAGGCGATAACTTTCGATGAGGTTGAGAAATCAATAAAGTTTCTGTTACCTGATGATTACAAGTTTTACCTTAAAAATTTTGTTGGGCATGAATGTTTTGTTGGGCCGGAATATTTAAGGCTTTGGGATTTTAATGATCTCTTAGAAAATAATAATGGTTATGGAATAATCGAAAATCTTACAAATACTTTAGCAATCGGCGGTAATGGTGGCGGCGAGTTTATAGCGATTGAATATTTGAATCAAGATCAATATAGAATTGTTCTATCGCCTTTTATTGACCTTAACAAACAATATAACATCGAAATTGGCGCATCATTTACAGATATGCTTAATCGTTTGAACCGTGGTAAGGCGTGGTTTAATTAGTGGTGATAAGATTTACTACGTTTCCAAAACTTACATCTAATGAACAATGCCTTGGGTATAAGTTTGCCGTCTGTAAGCTTGAAAATTGAGATTACAGCCCAGAAAGGGCGTTATATGTCAACGATGGGTGATAGCCCATCGGGAGAGACATGGTAAGTGATAACCCATCGAGAACATAGCCAGGTGGCAATACGATATAATACCCTTTCAGGGCTATAATTTCATTACCTTTATATTACAGGGCTTTGCCCTGTGCAGATGTATTACGCCCTTTCGGGGCTAAGGCAATATAGTAAGGCGCGCACCTTCTAATCATCTGCACATCTCCACATCAAAACCTAACCTGTTAATATTCAATATAATGTTAACAAATAAATCACACTATATTTACGTTAATATGGAAGTATATCGCTTATTTTTATAGACCCTAAAAAGGTCAGCTATAATTTTACCTAAAAAATAAATTTATGACCTGGAGAAAATTTAGCGGCGAGGTTATTCAATCGCCAATTTTAGAGGCCGTGGAAAGGGCCATCGAAAGGGAAACCGGCCTTGGCAACAAGCTCAAAGTTTGTATCGGCACCGATTCGCAGGTGAAAGGGAAAGTCACGGATTTTGCAACCGTTATTGTTTTTTTGCGTGAGCAGCGCGGCGGATTTATGTTTATCCACCAGGAGCGCACATCACAAAAAATGAGCATCAAAGAAAGGATGCTTACCGAAGTGCAAAGATCTATCGACATCGCCTACAAGCTTTGCGATCTGCTTGATCTGTACGATGTGGACCTTGAAGTGCATGCCGACATTAACACCAACCCGATGTTCAAATCGAACCAGGCTTTGCACGAGGCTATGGGTTACATTTTAAGTATGGGTTTTGTATTTAAGGCCAAGCCCGAAGCCTTTGCAAGTTCTTATTGCGCTAATAAAATGGTGCAGTAAACGGATTGATTTTGCCTGATGCTTCAAATTATTTAAGTTCTGCTTTTCAGCGGGGCGCAGAAAGCTAACCCTCAATTTCTTGAATAAAGCTTGTTGTTAATTGGACTGATTAAGAGGGCGTTTGTATCGGTCAACTCAGCTTTCACCTTTTACCTTTTACCTCAAAAAACTACCTGTAATCAAGCCTGTAGATAAAGGCAAGCGATGCGGTGGTACCTGCACCTGTGTTACGTCCGGTTAAAAACTGTCCGCCGCTTAAAAATAATGAAATTTCGCGCGAAAATGAATGCCCGTAACCTATGGACGCTTGTAAGAACGAAAAATCCTTATTGGTTTGTGGAATAGGAGAGAAGCTCTTGTTATTACTAAAGGAATTTATTCCGCTCAATGTAACAGACACCTGGTTCATGAATTTTTTGTCGAGCGATAAACCAAAAGTGCCGTTATACCTGTTTTGTATCGGCCCGTCCGTGCCGAAATATTGCCTTACGCCATCAGCTAAGTTAAAATAACTGCTTTCCCCAAACAGGTGCCCCGAACCGGAGAACGCGAGTTTTAGTTCGGCGCCTTCTTCACCGTAACCTAAACTGTTGTTATTGGTGTACAATGGGGTAATTGCAGTGCCCTGTAACGAGAAATAATAGACAAATTTAATATTGGCCAGGTAATACCTGATCCCGGTTTCCAGGTCGGTTAAACCCGAGCTGATTGCGCTCTTTGCGGCGGTCTGGCTATAATCATTATAAACGTATGGCAGCGTTGCAACAAATGCAAAACGTCTGCTTATGCCATATTCGGTATAAAGGGTAACACCTACGGAGCTGAATTTACCGCTGTTTGGGAAAGGCTTTTTTACGCCGGTAGAATCCCACTCAGAATTTGCAAAAAAATAACTCACCGAAGGAGATATTAGCAACCTGCCCGGACGAACCGGGAACCCGCCATCGGCATAGCTTGAATTTTGAAAGGTTGTAAAAAGAATTACAGTTAGGAACAGAACTCTGAACAGATATTTACCAGGCTTCATAAATTATATTTTTGTTTAAAACAATCCAAATTGGTCACGCATCCACCGGCCTTCGTATGCACTATACTCCAGGCCTATCTCATGTGCAAGGTCCCTGAATATCATTAAGTGTTTGGGTGCCCTGATGCTATTATATAAAGCATATACATTGTTTGGCGGCGCTATATTATCAACCAGGCCCATCCCAACCAGGGTTGGACATTCAATGTCTGTTGCGAAATTTTTTCCATCAAAATAATCCATATTCTCCATTGCCTTATCCATGGTTAGCCCCGGCCTTGTGTTAATATATCTCCTGATATCGATAAAAGGCCAGTCAACTTCACCCAAAAGGTTGCGGATATCGCTAAGTATCGGGTTCGCAGCCGAACAGAAGTTTATACGTTTATCAATACCGGAAGTTGCAATTGCTAAAAATCCACCCAAACTACCTCCTGCAGCTATGATGTTATCATGCCTTAATTCGGGCCGTGAATAGATAAAATCAACCGCCCGCACACAATCCATTATAGCGCCTCTTAATATGTATCTGTTTTTATCTTCAAGATTAAGGGTGATATAAGTTTCTCTTCGTACATCTATCAAATCCCTGCTATAGCCCTGTCCCCTTGTATTTAAAGTAAATATGGCAATATCCGGATCCGGGCCGCTCATGGGGCCAAGGGTAACCTGGTAACCCGGCAGCCCAAGCAGTACGGCAAATTTCTTGTTTTTATTTTTGTTAACAGGCTCGGTTAAAAAACCGCGGATCAGGATATTATCCAGGGATCTCATCTCCACTAAAAACACCTTACGACCGTCTTTACTTGAGTCGGGCAATTCAGTTACCTTAAATTGAGGTTTTACGTTGGCTAACTCTTGTTTTGCATTATGCCAGAATGATTCAAAATCAGCAGGCTTACCATGTGATGAACTTATTTCAGCCGGCCTTATGCCAAATGCTTTGCGGGTGGTATCATCATAATCGGATACATTGATCATGAAGTTGATTTTATAAAAACCAGCCTTTAAGCCAGGAATTTCAAAATCATAATTACTCAAACCTTTTCCGCCAATTTTTACACGTATCGAGTCCGCTCTAACTTTTTTACCTGTTTCAGTGGTTACCAGGTAGGAGATTTTCCCCGATTCAGCGTTTTTATAGCTGTTCATAACCTGGAAGGTATAGGAGGCGGTTGAACTGAAAATGCCGTCGCTGCTATGGGGTTTTAATACGGTTGTTACGGTTCCACCGTCCTGTGCCAACGCGGTCGGTACTCCTGCTACGGAGATCAGCAGGCCGGCAATTGTTAAAAACTTATTTATAATGCTTTTCATCATATTAATTCGAATGTCGGGCCAGGTATTTTTTCCTGCGGTTGCTAACCGGATTTTTTCTGAATTGCCTGGTAACTAATTTTTTATCTTCCTTATGGCTATTTCCGTGCCGGAATTTATTTAATCTTTAAAACGTGCTCACGAATATACTTAATATGCGGTTTCTGCAAGTTAAAATTCACCTTTTTTATTTGATCTTTTTTGTTAACCGTGCAAATAATTCAACAGTTTTTGTTTGCTGAATATATTTAGGGTATCCTGAATTTTTCGCGTAACCAAAGATTCTGAAACATAAAATAGTCAAAATTTACCTCGTGTGTTGAGTTCGCCACACAAACATATTCTTTATTGGTGCTGCCGATATGATTAAACAAAGCCATGCTGCAGCGCGGCGGGCAAAACTGGTCCAGTAAACCAATTCCCATCAATACCGGGCATTTTACCATCTGTGCGAAATTCTGCGGGTCGTAATAGTCGAAAGTGCTGAAGAATTTGTCCCAGGTAAACCCGGGGTGCATGCCGTTGTATTTCCGGAACACTTTAAACGGGAATACCTGGTTTTTATAGGAGGCAGAAATCGACAGGTTATCATGAATATCGGCATATAACGGCACCTGCATGGTTAAAACTTTAACCCGGTTGTCTAATGCGGCAGTAATTAGTGCCAAAGAGCCGCCCTGGCTGCCGCCCTCGACAAATATTTTTGATACATCAATGCCTAAATTCTCATGGGAACATAAAAAATCAAGACCGCGGATACAATCCATATAAACGCCCCGGTAAATATAATTATTCTTGTTTTCGACGTTAACAAGGCAATAATTATCGGTGCCGATATTAATAACATCTTTACTGTTGCCATTTCCCCTAACGTTAAGGTCGAAAGCAATAAAATCATCGTTATCCATATTGGGTTTAAGCGATACCACGTAACCGGGGACCCTGTAGTGTACCGGAAACTTCCGGCCATCAGTCGGGATAACCAGCCAGCCGCGGATCACAAGATTGCCATAAGAGTGCATTTCAACCGAGTAAACCTTTTTTTCACTTGTCGAAAGGTCCTTTCGCTCCATAACCCTGTATTTTGGGGCCACTTTTTCAAGTTGTTCCCGTGTTTGCTGCCAGAAAGCGTCAAAATCAGACGGCCTGTGTAATTGCGACCTGATTTTTTCGGGGTTTACGCCGAATACTTTTCTCACTGTATCATCATATTGCGGCAGATTAACCATGAAATTTATGCGGTAAAACCCCGTTGCTTTTGGCGGTATTTTTACCTCTAATTCTTTACTCCCATTTCCCCGTATAGCAATATGGATGGAATCGGACGCCACTTTACCGCCCTCATCTGTTGTGAGGATGTACGATACCCGGCCTTCCTGCCATTGGTTTGTGTTATTTTGTAATTCAAGCTTGTATTTTACCTCTTCGCCATTTTTAAAAATAGCGTCTTTGCTTTGGGGGGCAGCCTTCAGTATAACATCGCCTGTAGCTTCAGTTTCTTCTTCCTGCTGCTGTTGTGCTGCAACTTTTAAGGTTGAAGCGCAAAACGCCGTCAGCGTCATAAATGATAAATAAATAATTTTCTTCATAATTATAATTTGAAAACTGCCAAAACAGAGCCTCCATAACCTACCCCGGTGTTTAAACCGAAGGGTACAAAATAACCACCGGTAAACAAAGAAAACCTGCGCGTAAACGTATGCCCGAAATTTAATGCCGGTTTAAAAAAGGCAAAGTCCCGCTGGGCGAAAAAATTCGGGTTATATACTTTATCAGAGCTGAATGATTTAAAAAACAACAGATCAATACTCACCTGGTTATGTTTTGTGACAGGGTAACCAATTGTTCCAAGCAGGCTTAACTGATCCGGGCCCTGCGTACCATAATATTTACGATAAGAGAGCTCTGTATTAAAATAACCCTTATCTAAAATAACAGCCGGCATGTTACCGCAGAACATTAATTTTACTTCGCTGCCGTAATCGCCGAAACCCAAAGCCGAATTTCCGCTGCTGTTGGCGTATAATGGCACAACACCCGATACCTGGACTGAAAGAAACCTTTTGAAGTTAAAATTCACAAGATTATAACTTAATCCTGCTACGAGGTCGCCCGCACCCTGGTTGTTTAAAGTATTACCCGGCGCCAGTTTGTTTATGGTGTATATATAGGGTACAGAAGCTATAAAGTCAAGTTTGCGGCTTATGCCATAACCAACGAGCAGGTTTGCCGAAAACGATGTAAACCCAGTACCCGGCGCACCCTTCACTACATTGTCACTATTATCAAAATGGTCTGTTTGATTATAGTATGAAAATGACGGGATAACCAGGTCGCGGTACTTACCGATTGGCCAGCCTGCAAATGTTTTGCGGGGGAAAACCAAAGTAATAAGCAACAGCAGGCAATATGTAAATGCAAAAGGTTTTTTCATCAGGTATAAACTCGTTTAACAAATACTTCCGTTAATCTACAATCCCTTTCGGGCGGGGTTGATACTTGATCAAAAAGTTTGATTTACGGATGTAATGATTTAGCGGCTCTTCAATTAATTTAAATAAAGTAACCGAAACGGCATTTAATACGATAAAAATGTAAATAAGGTTTAGCCAGTCGTATTCAAATGGCGAATGCCAGTCCACCCCCCACTTATCATACAGCGAGAAAGCATAGTCATTCAGGTGGTTTACACCACCGCTCAGAAGGGTATAGATCCAGCCCAGGTGGACAAGATAGAAGATATAGGAGCTTTTGCCCAGCAACTCGATAAATGGATGTGCCAGGAATTTTTTAAACAGGGTAGTTTCAGTAAGCAGGCCATAAAAAAACAGCGCCACAGCTATACAAAGCGCGTAATTATTGGTGATAATGCCGACTGGACTTTCCAAACCGGCGTTCCATGGTTTGGTAATTGGCTGTAGCGCCATAATGAAAACGCAGCAAAAAATCAGTGTAAAACCAATAGGAGTAAATTTAATTTTATTGGTGCGCTTAAAGCCATTTTTAATGACGTAGCGGGCCAGCTGGACGCCCACAAAAAACTCGAAACACCGCCCGAAAAAAGTAAACAGCAGCACAAAAGGAAAATTGCCGAAGAAGCCATGCCAATTTACATGTCTGAATATCAGCACCATTAAAACAGCGAAGGATGTGATGATCAGCGGCTGGATATAAAACTTATTATACTTTTTTGCGATAAAGAAAATGATAGGCGCCGAAAAGTAAAAACACTCTTCAACTGTAAGTGACCATCCCTGCGCTATGCCCGTATCCCAAAACTGGTAAAAGAAGCCCCGCAAAAAAGTAATGTTTAAGAACATGAGCGCAACGGGGTTACCGCTTCCTTTTGTAATAGCTTTGTCTCCCGAAATAAAATAATAGGTAAAGGCAGCTACCGTGAGCAAAAAATACATTGGGTAAATGCGGGCTACCCTGTTTTTGAGGTATTGCTTAAACCAATCTTTTGTCAAATGAAAACTATTGTAGTAGCGGAAGGTAATCAGGAATCCTGACAGCACAAAGAAAATGCTTACACCTATGTGGAACTCGCCGAAAAAGCGCCTGATGATATGAGGAAAACTGCCATCGAATCCATCATGGAAATGGGATATAAATACCAGGTATGCGGCCATGGCGCGCACGCCTGTTAATGCCGGAACATAATTTTGTTGTAACCTTTGTGACAAAACCGTGTTAATTTAAATTAATTTCTAAGATAGTTAATTGGCGGTTGTTTACGCAAAAAAACGGGCTGAGTTGTCTGAATCAGAATTTTCAGAATTTGAGAATAGTCAGAATCAATTCTTTTAAAACTGACAGCTTTTACGTCTTTAAGTTAATTCTGTAAATTCAATAATTCTGTAAATTCTGATTCAGACTAAATGCCGATCCCTGTACAACCCCTCTGTTCAATATCTTTTGGTCAATATAATACTGTATTTCTGATTTTTTGAGCCCCCAGTTGGGTGCAATCAACAGGTCGAGATCGCTGAGGCCGAACAGACGTTGGATCACCAGATCGGGGCGCACCAGCGGCAAAAGTTCGCAAAGGAATTCTGCATATTCATTCAGTGTGAAAACTTTAAAAGGTTGCCGTTTGTACTTTACACCCATTACCGAACCCTCAACAATATGCAAGTGGTGAAATTTGACAAACTTGATCTGCGGGAAACGGTTGATCTCATCTGCATAACGCAGCATCATCTCTTTTGTTTCCCATGGGAAGCCGAAAACAGTATGCACGCAAACGTCAAGCTTGCTGTTTTCCAGCAACTTCAGGGTTTTTATCATGTCGTCATGACTGCAACCACGGTTGATCTGCGCCAGGGTGTCGTTATAGATCGATTCCATGCCCATTTCCAGGTCCACATCAAAACGGTCGGTATAACTCTCCAGCATGGCTATTTTTTCGGCGTCAATGCAGTCAGGGCGTGTTCCTACCGACAGGCCGACAATATCCTCCGTATGGTAGCTCAATGCCTCATCGTACAGCATTTTTAGATAATGCGCGGGAGCATAAGTATTGGTATTGGGCTGAAAATAGATAATAAACTTATCGGCCTTATTGCCTTTTCGGGCACGTTCAACACCCTGTATCACCTGCTCGCGCACAGAAGGGTTATTACGCGATACGGAAGGCGTGAAAGAATCAACATTACAATAGGTACAGCCGCCATAGCCTTTCGAGCCGTCGCGGTTGGGGCAGGTAAACCCGCCGTCAACAATTACTTTGAATACCCGCTGCCCTTTGTATTTTTCGCGCAGCCATGCACCGTAATTGTTGTAGCCTTTATAACCCTGGTTTACCGCTTCTGCTGTTATTTGCATTTGCAGCAAAGATAGGTTTTTTTGTTGCATGGATTTTTATGGAACACCTCCTTAAAATAAAAGTATAACAAACATTGCCCATCTTACAGAAATGCTACAATTTTGCACACTTTATAACAACGTAAAATGCTGAACGTGATTTTTAAAAATAAGCCACAGGCAATAAATAACAAGCATAATACAGCCGTGATTATTTGGTTAGGCATTGGGGTAGGCATGCTGATGGTCCAGATTCTGCTTGGGGGTATAACCCGTTTAACGGGCTCGGGTTTATCAATTACCGAATGGAAACCGCTTATGGGCGCTTTGCCGCCTTTAAACCAGTATGCCTGGCAGCAAAGTTTCATCAAATACCAGCAAATTGCACAGTTTAAAAAAATCAACAATCAGTTTACCCTTGCAGACTATAAAGCGATTTTCTTTTGGGAATGGCTGCACCGCGAATGGGCACGGCTGATGGGCATAGTGTTTATTATTCCTTTTCTTGTTTTTCTTTTTCAAAAAAAGATTCACCGGGATATGGTTAAACCAATGATCATCCTGTTTATTTTGGGTGGTTTACAAGGGGCCATCGGCTGGATTATGGTGCAAAGCGGACTTAATGATACCGATATTGCCGTAAGCCATATTAAGCTGGCTATACATTTTATGTGCGCACTTTTTTTACTGGTTTACCTGCTGTGGCTAACCTTAAAGCTGGGTGTACCTGATGGCGAGGTATTGTGTGCGCCCAAATTAAAGCGGTTAAATATTATCCTGCTGTCGCTGCTTTTTTTTCAGCTTATATACGGCGCTTTTATGGCGGGCACCCACGCTGCGCTCTTCGCACCAACCTGGCCCGATATTAATGGCGCTTTTATTCCGGAAGGAATGGCCGCTCATGGGAGTTTTTTTTATAATTTATATGCCAATCCCATTACTATCCAGTTTATTCACCGTTCGCTTGCCTACCTTATTGGCTTAACAAGTGTATGGTGGTTCATAGCTGCCATAAAAACGCCGACGGAATCCTGGTTTTATAAATTCCGCCTCATTCCTTTGTTGCTGGTTGTTTTGCAAATAACGCTGGGCATCTTAGCGCTGTTGAACAGTACTTTAAAAACAGCGATCTATTATTCTGTTGTCCATCAGTTTACGGGAATGCTGCTGTTGACATCATTTGTTATCACGTTTTACCTGAGCAAGCGGGCGCGGACCACAGCGGAAGCCTGAGCTTATCCGGAATCAAAAGATTTTAAATGATCTGTTGCTAAGTTTTGGGTCTCTGAATTTTTATCGCGGAACCACAAGGCTAAATTTGGCTAAAGCCCGAATTGATACTTCTTTATCCGTCGGTTAAAACCGACGGCAATGAATGTAAAATAGTGTATAATTCATTGCCGCCCCCTTTTAAGGGGCGGGGGCTAAACAAAGAGCAAAGGGCTTTAGCCAAAATTAGGTGATTAGCGATAATATTATTTGCTCGGCAATGTCTCAGTTTGAAAATATTTTTTTATGCTTGACCGCTTATGATTACCTTTTAAATAATTTATTCATACCTTGACACCACTTAAATAAGTGGCTTTTTTATGGTGAAATGGATAGTCGTATTTATTGCGTTGTTTTTTGGCTTTTTAATAACCTTATTGGGGTTTTTAATGTTTCTATATGGCGTATTAAGTTTTCTTGTCACTTTTGAGCGTAATCATGCTTTGAATACAATAGGGTATTACTTATTTTTTATTTCAATGCCGGCTATTGCTTTAGGAATTTATATTCTTAGAAAAAATTGGAGATATATTACAGGCAAGGAATTGTGGTATAGATAATTTTCAAATTGAGACACTACCATTTGCCCCCTGCAAAAGTTCTCTAATAATTTTTACATTTGATGACGGTCAAACAGCCCGATACCGACTAAATTATGAAGAAAACCTTATTCTATCTAATCCTGCTTTTACCCTTATCTGCAATTGCCCAGTCCACCGATATGTATTTTGATAAAGGGGTTGAACTGTTTAAAAACAAGGACTATAACGGTGCATTGGAGTATTTTACCAAAGAAATAGAATTAAACCCTAACAACCTGGAGGCTTATAACTACCGGGGGGCGATAAAAGGTCAGCTTGGTGATTTTAAAGGCGCCATTGATGAATTCTCAAAAGAAATTGCCATAAATCCTAACGCTGATATGGCTTATTCAAACAGGGCGTATGCAAAAAATGGAATAAAAGACTACAAAGGGGCTATAACCGACTGTGACCGCGCTATTGTAATGAACCCCAAAAACGCCAACGCCTATACTAACCGGGGGAATTCAAAAATAGGCGTAGGTGATTTTACAGGTGCGATTGCCGATTTTAACAAACTGCTGGAGTTTAATCCCGGGAATGCCACTGCCTATACCAACCTTGGCAATGCAAAAAATGCCATGGCCGACTTTAAGGGAGCTCTTGAGGACCTTAATAAAGCAATTGAAATTGATCCGAAAATACCGGAGGCGTATATTGACCGCGGCCTCTCAAAGAGCAGACTCAAAGATCCTTATGGTGCTATTGACGATTTTGGAAAGGCTATTGCTTTAAACCCTGCTTTTGGGATGGGCTACCTGCACAGGGGAATAGAAAAAAGCGAACTCAAAAATTATAATGATGCCCTGTCAGATTTTAGCCAGGCCATTGCAATTGATGGTAAGGATGCGGAAGCTTTTGAAAAAAGAGGCGCGTTAAGGGCTAAAATGGAAAACTACGGTGAGGCCGTCGCCGACCTGTCGCAGGCAATAGCGTTAAATCCGCAGTATGCTGATGCTTATTTTGACAGGACGGAGACAAAAATTAAACTCCAGGACAACGATGCGGCCATTGCAGATTTTACCAAAGCCATCAGCATTGCACCCGATTATTCCCCTGCTTACAACGATAGGGGTATTGTAAAGGCTTCTATGAATGATTTAAACGGGGCTATTGCCGATTATAACCGTGCAATTCAATTGACGCCAGACCTTGGTATGGCCTGTTTTAACAGAGGCGTGGCGCGGATTAATCTGCATCAAAACAATGAGGCCATTGCCGATTTTACTAAAACCATAGCATTGACTCCCGATTATAAAGAAGCCTATTACTATCGCGGTGCATTGAACATGGATATGCACCAATTTAATTCAGCCATTAATGATTTTAATAAAGCGATTGATTACAACTTTAATCTCCAGTTTTGCTATCCATTGAGAGGCTATGCAAAGTTTGCACTTCGGAATTATGAGGGAGCAATTGCTGATTTGACAAAAGCCATAGAATTAAACCCGACAAATGCGGACACTTATAATGTAAGAGGGAGGGTTTATTTTATGCAGAAAAACAACGCCGCCGCCCTTGCCGACTGGACCAAAGCCGCCGGCCTGGGGAATAAGGACGCAGTTATCGAAATTAAGATGCTCAGCCAGAAACAAAAGGCGAAACATCCGCCCGGATATGTTGAGTGGCAGTAGCGGTTACTGTCGGTATATTTTGGATATAACAGCCGGGCGCGAAAAATGGCGGCATTTTTTGCTAAACAGCAGGTGAAGATTCAGGGAAATAATTCGTTCAAAACATCGTCTTTACTTTTACCTAAATGTTCGGACACCTGCCTTAAAATTGCATTTAAGGTTCCGGTTTTTATTGGATCGTGATTTGGAATGGCTAAATGATGTTCTCCGTTACGCTGGGTGGTTATTTTAATATGGCTGCCTTTCTGAGAAACAACTGCGTACCCATAAACTTTAAGTAATTTTATCAGGTTCTTAGCAGACAAACTGCGAGGGCTTTTCATAATGCCATTATCTCATCTTTTACAAAATGGAGATGCGCAAAAGAAGGCGTATCTGTGGTGTTTTCATAAAAACATTCTATTCCGCTCCGGATACTTTTTTTGAGATCGTCCATCGTATCGCCTTCGGCAAATATTCCAACGCCAACAGCTTCGGCATAAAAACCTCCTTCATCGGCTTCGTGTACCAAAAATGTAAGTTCCTTCATGTTTCAAATTTAAGAAAAAGAAACTGTGTTTTTATTCCCCTTTTATAAAAATGACAAATCAGGAATATTATAATTCGTCCGGGAAATAAGCATTAGATTTGTCAACTTTTTAAAAGTTGACAAATCTCCGATTATCGGCGGACAATAATAACGTTGCTAACTACTTGCTTCAATCAATAGGGGCTTATTCAAATGGCAGACAAAAAAATGTTTGCTCAATAATAAATGTTGGTCGATAAAGTAGGCGCGATTACCCCCTTTATTTGGCTATATCTCCCGTTGCGGATTAAGATTTAACAGCATAACTTTACTGTATCATCTACAAATTAAAAATTACAGCTATGGAAACAACGGATAATTTAACCCTCAATGCCGAAACCGGCAAAAAGGAGTCTTCAATAAACACTGCACAGCAGATCACACCATTTTTATGGTTCGACGGAAAAGTTGAGGAAGCGGTGAATTTTTATACCTCAGTTTTTAAAAATTCCTCAATTGTGGGCCTTAACCGGCTTCCGGCAGATGTGCCGGGCCGGGACGGAAAGGTGATGACGGCAACCATCCGCCTTAACGGTGTTGAATTTATGCTGCTGGACGGCGGCCCGATGTTTAAGTTTAACGAAGCCGTTTCTTTTTTTGTAAAATGCGAAACCCAGGAGGAAGTTGACAACCTATGGGATAGGTTAACAGCCGATGGTGGTGAGGAAAGCCGCTGCGGCTGGCTGAAAGACAAATTCGGATTGTCATGGCAGATAATACCCAATGCCCTTGGGCAACTAATGGGCGATCCCAACCGTGTTAAAGCCCGCAACGTAATGAATGCCATGATGCAGATGATAAAGATTGACATTGCCGGGTTGAAGGCTGCTTATGATAAGGAATAGCAGTATTGAGTTGCAGTTGGCAGTGTGCTGTTCATAACCTGATTGGTCAAGCTATTAACTATGAACCATCATCTATGAACTAAATATTATGCACGCATAGCTTATGCAAAGTTAATTTACCTAATTTTGCATTGCACCAATTTTGCCAGCCATGGAAAGTATCGTCCCATACCATTCAAAATATAAGATTCGTTTTGTAACTGCCGCTTCGTTATTCGATGGGCACGATGCCACCATCAATATTATGCGCCGCATTTTGCAGTCCTCCGGTGCGGAGGTGATTCATCTTGGGCATAATCGCTCGGTAGAGGAGGTAGTTAACTGTGCCATTCAGGAAGATGTGCAGGGGATTGCCTTAACAAGTTACCAGGGCGGCCATGTGGAATATTTTAAATACATGCACGACCTGCTCAAAGAACGTGGCGCTGGTCATATCAAAATATTTGGCGGCGGTGGCGGCGTATTTTTGCCGGATGAGATTAAAGAACTGCAGGATTATGGCATAGCCCGCATTTATTCGCCTGATGACGGTCGCACTATGGGCTTGCAGGGCATGATCAACGACATGCTGCGGCAGTGCGACTTTCAGAACAAAATAAAACTAAACGGCGAGCTGAAACACCTGCCCGAAAAAGATATAAAATCTATTGCTACAGCAATAAGTATTGTTGAAAATTACCCCAAAGAAGCCGATCAGTTTTTATCCGAGGTACATAAGATCATCAACACCAATCATACCCCTGTTATCGGGATTACAGGTACCGGCGGTTCAGGAAAATCATCCTTAGTTGATGAAATAGTGCGACGGTTTTTGATGGAAACCGATAAAACGCTGGCTATTATCTCAGTAGATCCCTCCAAACGTAAAACAGGCGGCGCTTTATTGGGCGACAGGATCAGGATGAATGCTATTAACAGTCCGCGTGTTTACATGCGTTCGCTGGCAACAAGGCAGGCTAATCTGGCCTTATCCAAACACGTACAGGAAAGTATCGACATTTGTAAAGCAGCCGGTTACGATCTCATCATTGTGGAAACCTCTGGCATAGGGCAGTCTGATACGATGATCACCGATTATTGCGACCTGTCCCTTTATGTAATGACGCCGGAATTCGGCGCAGCCACGCAGCTGGAAAAGATCGACATGCTCGATTTTGCCGACATGGTGGCCCTCAATAAATTCGACAAACGCGGCGCACTGGATGCCATCCGCGATGTACGCAAGCAGTACAAACGGAACCATCACCTTTTTAATGCAAAGGATGAAGACATTCCCGTTTATGGCACCATGGCCTCCCAATTCAATGATCCGGGTATGAATACCCTGTTTGAAGCATTGATGAAAGCCATCAAAACGAAAACAGGGGTTAGTTTTGTAGAGACGCAATACTTTGCGTCTCGGGTAATGGGCGAATCAGAAAAGATCTACATCATCCCGCCAGACAGGGTTCGTTACCTGGCCGAAATTGTTGAAAACAGCCAGGCTTATAAGCATTGGGTGAATGAACAATGCAAAATTGCGCAGCAGTTATACCAGGTACAGGGAACAATAGAATTGGTAGAGACGCAATACTTTGCGTCTCCAACCGGGCATTCAGAGACGCAAAGTATTGCAAGTCCTGCAGGGCGTTCAGAGACGCAAAGTATTGCGTCTCTACGGGAGATCCAAAAACATTTGGAAGAACACCTGCACCCCGAATGTAAGCGACTGTTAAAACACTGGCCGCATACAATTAAACAATATACCGCGGAAAATTTTATTTATAAGGTGCGCGATAAAGAGATCAAACAGCCGCTTTATTATACCTCACTGTCGCAGTTGCGCATCCCCAAAATAGCCCTGCCGAAATATGAGGCTTGGGGCGATATTTTGCGTTGGCTGCTTACCGAAAATTTACCGGGTGAATTCCCTTATACAGCGGGTGTATTCCCGTTAAAACGTGAAGGGGAAGACCCAACCCGCATGTTCGCCGGTGAAGGTGGTCCAGAACGGACGAACAAACGTTTTCATTATGTTTCACTGGGGCAACCGGCGCACAGGTTATCCACGGCCTTTGATTCGGTTACCTTGTATGGTGAGGACCCACATATCCGTCCTGATATTTACGGCAAAATAGGTAATTCCGGTGTAAGCATAGCCACACTCGATGATGCTAAAAAACTGTACTCGGGCTTTGATCTTTGCAGTCCGTCAACATCAGTATCTATGACTATAAATGGTCCGGCACCTATGCTGCTGGGCTTTTTTATGAATGCTGCTATTGACCAGCAATGCGAAAAATATATTACCGAACATAAACTGGAGCATTTGGTTGAAGCGAAATTTAAGGAGTTGTATGATGATAGGGGGCTAGTAAGGCCAGCGTACCAGGGAAAAAAATTGCCAAAGGGTAATAGCGGATTAGGCTTATCACTCCTGGGCCTCACCGGCGACCAGGTTTTAACCCCCGATGTGTACGCAAAAATAAAAGCCTATGCCATTGCCACAGTTCGCGGTACTGTACAGGCGGATATTTTAAAAGAAGATCAGGCACAAAATACCTGTATTTTCTCCACCGAGTTCGCATTGCGGATGATGGGGGATATACAGCAGTATTTTATCAATGAAAAGGTGCGCAACTTTTATTCGGTTTCAATTTCTGGTTACCATATTGCTGAAGCCGGGGCAAATCCGGTTACGCAGCTCGCCTTTACGCTATCCAACGGATTTACTTATGTGGAGTATTACCTGAGCCGCGGGATGCATATTGATGATTTCGCGCCAAACCTGTCGTTCTTTTTCTCCAATGGCATTGATCCTGAATATTCTGTAATAGGCCGTGTGGCCAGGCGCATCTGGGCAAAGGCTGTTAAAAACAAATACAAGGGTAACGACCGTTCCCAAAAACTGAAATACCATATCCAAACCAGTGGACGCTCTTTGCATGCGCAGGAAATTGATTTTAACGATATCCGCACCACTTTGCAGGCTTTGTATGCTATTTACGATAACTGCAATTCGCTGCATACCAATGCTTATGATGAGGCTATAACTACCCCAACCGAAGAGTCGGTACGCAGGGCAATGGCTATCCAGCTGATCATTAACCGGGAACTTGGCCTGGCAAAAAATGAGAACCCTATACAGGGCGCGTTCATTATTGAAGAACTGACCGACCTGGTGGAAGAAGCCGTAATGGCCGAATTTAAAGCCATAAACGACCGTGGCGGCGTATTGGGCGCAATGGAAACCATGTACCAGCGCAGCAAGATCCAGGAAGAATCGCTTTATTACGAAACCCTGAAACATACCGGCGAATACCCCATCATCGGCGTAAATACGTTCCTTAACAAAAAAGGCTCGCCCACCATTGTACCATCCGAAGTGATCCGCGCTACGGAGGAGGAAAAGCAGTTCCAGATAGAAGCGCTGCATGAGTTTCAGCACCGCAACGAAGATCGCATCCCGCAACTCTTAAAAAACCTGCAAAAAACCGCCATTGCCGGGGAGAATATATTTGAAAGTTTGATGGAGGCCTGTAAGTATTGTTCGCTTGGGCAAATTTCACATGCTTTGTATGAAGTAGGGGGGCAGTATAGGAGGAATATGTAGGTTTTAGTGATTGGAGGTTGGAGATTAGAGATTAGGTTGGTAAAGTTTGTTTTAATACTTAAATTCAGCCCGTGGTTATCAATAAAAAAATAGCGTTGTTACTGGTATTAACAAATATCATCTTCCTTATATAT